>JBOFIQ010000270.1:0-3463 GCA_051650245.1 Propionibacteriaceae bacterium
TCAACAAGAACAAAGCTATGCCAACAAAGACCTCAGAGATGTGTTCTGGAAGTAGCGGGCCAAGATTACCCGATAGCAACTGCATGGCTTAGAGAACGAAGGCAAGGCCCATGGCGAACAGCGCGAGCGCTTCAACACCAGCAAAGCCGATCCAGGCAGCACCCATCATTGCACTACGAGCCTCTGGCTGACGAGCAATGCCATTGATAACCGAAGCGAAGATCCAGGCAATGCCCAAAGCCGGAGCAAGAGTAGCGATTGCGTAACCGAGGATATTAACGCTACCGGTGAGTTCCATGAGAGTCATGAACATGTTCCTTTCAGGTTTTTCTTCGTCATGAAGAAAGCTAGGGGGAATTTAGTGCTCGTCTGCCACCGCAGACGCGACATATGAACAAGTAAGAGTAGTAAAGACGTAGGCCTGCAAGATCGCGACAAGTAGCTCCAGAGCGAACACCGCAAAAGCAAAGATCAAGGCAATGAAGCCACCGCTAAGCATCAGCGGGTTGTGGATATGGCTGAGCAAGAAGCTGCCACCTACAACAAAGACCATGACAAGCAAGTGCCCGGCGAAGAGGTTTGCGAAGAGACGCAAGGCAAGCGTGATCGGACGCAAGATGATGTTCGAGAGTGCTTCAATCGGAATGATCAAGATCCACATCGGCCACGGGACACCCGCCGGAATCGTTGTGTGCTTGAGATAGCCAAAGAAGCCATGCTTCTTGATACCAATCCCGTTGTAGAGCAACCACGACAGTAGCGCCAATCCGTAGGCGTAGCCAATCTTGGAAAATGTCGGGAACATGAAGACGAAGAACTCGCCAAAGAGGTTATTGACCGCGATGAAGCTAAAAAGCGTAAGGAAAAATGGCATCACCATATCCTTATACTTCTCAAAATCTGGTCCCATCGTGTCGCGGGCAATTGTATTACGTACCAGGTCATAGACCTTTTCGCCAAGGAATTGCCGCTTTCCTGGAACAACCGTCTGTTTGCGTGAGACCCAGAGCCAGAAAGCAATGACGAGAAGTGCACCAATCGCTGCCTGCACTAGGTGATTATTCAACCAGCCTGGAGCTCCATGCCACAACGGACGTGACATGAAGTTATCAACACCAAACTTCGGTGCTTCTTCCTCCAGAGGAACGAGTAGGGGCAACGTTGCCTCCAGGATCTTCACTCTGTTCCCTTTCTTGGCGTATCTGACGACTCTGTCAGCGAAACGCGGTCACGCTCCGCATCAGGACCATACCCAGATCAAATCCACGAATGACCCCGATTGCCGCAAGACTCTGGCATCGAATCAAGTTGATCCTGCTAGACAGCAGAATCCCGCGATGATGGTTAAGAATCCTTAGCCCCTCATCAGCGGGTGTCTTACGTAGGGCAGACTCTATCAGCATGTTTGCCCATCATGACAAGCCACCCCTCTGTAGTTCCTCTGGCGAGAGATATTCGGTGTCATAGACAGGAAATCGTAGACGCATGAACGTCATGACCTCGCCTAGGAACCAGCCAACGGTCAAGACAACAACGCTGAAGAAAAAGACTCGCGTGTGGAGGTGTAGCTGCTGTGCATGATTCCGCATCGCCCACAGCATTAGGCCCAGTAGTCCCATACGGACCGCATAACTTGCGAGTGATCCAGCCAGCACTACCGGCGGCGCTGATTCTGCAAGCCCAACCTGGACCGCCTGGCCTACCCCAAAACAGAAGATCACGACTGCCAGAGCAAGAAGTGCCGCAACACATCCGCCTTTCCCACGCAGCCATGCACAGGCGATAAGGACTGGCACCGCGCACGCATGTACACCGAGTAGGCCACCAAGCAAGAGGTACATTGCACGCATAGCGTGAGCTTTTGGACCCCAAGGATTGGGCTGAGCAAAGATGCGCATAAAGAGGATACTTACATCTAGCTTTGAAGATCAGCAGCAACGGTTCGGAGCTGCTGCGCGCTGAGAATACCTTCTCGCACGATGCGTCCAGAAACAGTCGAGGCAAAATCAATAATTGTTGATGGTATCTCCCCCGGCGTCTCCCCGGCATCAAGGTAAACCACAGCACCGTCGCCAAGCTGGGACAAGGCTTCAGCGCATGACGTCGAGCTTGGCTTCCCTGAGACATTCGCGCTTGTCACTGCCAGCGGACCTGTGCGGCGCAGCACTGATCGAGCAATGTCATGATCAGGAACCCGCAGCGCAATCGTGCCATCACTGTCGCCAAGGTGCATCACGGTGTCTGGATTACGGCGCACAATCAAGGTCAGCGCACCAGGCCAAAACGCCGCAGCCAGATCTCGTGCTGCAGTAGGGACCTCAGTGCCAAGATCGTCAAGAACATCGACATCCGCAGCAAGTACCGGGATGGGCTTATCATGCGGGCGCTTCTTTGCGGTAAAGAGCCGTTCGACGGCCTGCGCCGAATAAGGATCAGCGCCAATGCCATAGACAGTGTCGGTTGGCAACACGATAGGACCGCCAGCTGTCACAGCAGCCTCGGCTGCTGCTAAACCACAGGTCATTGTGGTCGTCGAGAATACCTGCATCGCCATGAGCTACTCCTTGTCAATCCGGGTCGCTGTGACAAAACGCCAACGGTCAGTGAGATCTTGGTGGTCGCGAATATGATCAAATCCACCATGAGCGAGGAATACTTCGCTGATAACCTCATGCTGAACTTCTGCATGTTCAGAACACACGACGCCACCGTTGGCCAGCAGCCGATGGGCCACTCGAGCGACAACCCGGGTCGCGTCTAAACCATCATCGCCAGAGAACAGCGCGAGGTGTGGGTCATAATCACGAACATCTCGCGGGATTGAGGCCCATGCCTCCAGCGGGATATATGGCGGATTGGCAATCACGAGATCGACGGTGCCATCAAGCTGATGTAACGCATCTTCCATCGCTCCAGGTACAATCTCGATGTCAGTTTCAGCTAAGTTCCATGTGAGGTAGGTCAAGGCTTCATCACTGAGTTCGACCGCCCACTGTCGTGGTGCGAGCCCAGCAGCTTCACGCGCGATCGCACGAGAAATAGCACCAGATCCTGCGCAGAGTTCGACAACGCGGGGCTGCTCGATACCGCAGGACCGTAGCCACGCTAATGCCCAGCCGACCATCGCTTCTGTTTCTGGTCGCGGAATGAATACCCCAGGCCCCACCATCAACTCTTCATGACGAAAAAATGCTCGTCCTGTGATGTGTTGGAGTGGTTCGCCCTTTTCTCGACGAGCGATCAGAGCTTCGAGTTTCGTTTCTTGGGCAGCAGTCAGTTCATATCCGCCAGGACGATGTGCTGCTTCCCAGCCAACTAACGCAGCAGCTAGTTGGCGTCGCTCGTGCTCGGGAATCATTACTCACCTACGCGGGCAAGACGATCAGATAGGTCTGCATCTTTAAGCGCAGTAATCACACCGGACAAATCGCCAGCAAGTACTGCATCAAGGTTATAGGCCTTG
>JBOFIQ010000271.1:0-2029 GCA_051650245.1 Propionibacteriaceae bacterium
CGCTGACGAGGCGATGAAGACTCTCAACACCTTGATTGAACGTCGGAACGGCATATCTAACTGCAGATAGTAGCGGTCAGTCAAGCCCAATGAAACGACGAAACTCATCAACCCCTTGAACTTCTAAAGGTTCTGCAGGGCGTACGAGCAAGTCAGGAGTGAGGCGAACAAGGCGTTCCACTCGGTAGCTATCGTCAGACGCTAACCTGCGGAAGCCATTATCGACATAGCCAACTTTACGGCTCACGCTCGCAGATTTGACGTTGCCGTCGATGTAGCCACTAGTGAGCTCTTCTGCACCCAACTGATCAAAGCACAACATTGCCACCATTTGACGAATACGGGTGCCTATTCCGCCGCCTTGATATTTCAACCCCAACCAAGAGCCAGTCTCGAGCGAACGCGAAACAAGAAAGCCCGACTTATTCACGACGTCTTGGCAACCAATTGCACGACCATCGACCATGACCGATAATTTCAGTGACCATTTATCTTTGGAAAAACTTCCCCATGTGCTCCACACGTGTTGCCACATGTTGAGATCCTGATCGGGCAAACTTGGCCAATCAAACAGGAACGGCATCGGCAAACCCGAATCCACATCGTAGACGCCATCCTTGGCTACGGTGATGAGATCAGGCACATGGTCGGGTGTTGTACCGGCCAAAGTAACCTCACCACAGCGCAAACTCAGACCAAAAGGCGGAAATACGTGTGATAAGTCAGGATTCATGGACTTTAGTCTGCCAATAACGACTTCGATTCGCCATCGATTTCTTCGGAGCGCATGAGCCCGCTCGACGCAGTAGGCTCTGGACATGCACATTGTTCTCGCAATGACCGTCGATGACGAGCTGCTTGATCAATGGCGATCATGGTACTGCCCTAGCTTCCACATGTTTCGGGCAGAGAGTTTATCTGCTGCCACGAGAGAGCTGGTCCCTACCACAGACCTATCAACGATCCCTATGGAAATCAAAGATACCTTCGGCGCCTACCGTGGCGAATGGGTCTGTGTCGACGAAAAGACATTCTGCTCGCTCCCTGCCGCAACCCAGTTGGAGCTTCTGGACACTCGTGAAGCCGATGAACGTAATCTCTTCTGTTGGCCATCCACAGCTCCCGAAGATAAGGATACGAAGCTACTCGCCTATCTCCACGAGGGAACAGCGCCCAGTCAACACGCTCGTGTCACCACCGCAGAATGGGATGGCTGCGCACAGCTCCTACCCGGAGCACGCAGGCTTGCCGGTACATTCCCACGTAAGTCTGGCCCCAATTGCTTCGGCAATGTCATGGCCGCAGCGGGTGCAGTCGATGAGAGCGCCCGAGGATATCCAGACCAATTTGATGACTTCCTCACACACAGAGCTGATCTAGCGAGCGGCGCCGAACTCAATTCGGCAGGAAAAATTCTTGTCTGGCGTAAAGGTGATGGCAGACCTGACCATACGTGCATCACACTCGGCGGAGGATGGATTCTCAACAAGCAGGGACAAGCTTGGTGGTCGCCTTACTACGTCTGGGATGTTGAGACCGCCCTACGCATGGAATCTGGACGTGGAGCCTTCGAGGTGTGGCAGCTCCAGATACCGTCACCTCCGCGCATCTGAAAATTGGCACCTACACGATGGGCTTCCTGTAGCGGCGGCATGGCAGTCCTCACGCCAACAAGCGTTACGTGAGCGGCAGAAGTAGCCCGACTACATGACTTTCTTACGCTCACTTGAGCCGATGAGTGCCGGACTATGTCTATCTCTGGAACGCGGGGGTCCCGCGCCTACCGCAGCTGCTGATAGATTCCCTCCATGCTCATCCCGCGCCTTCCTTCGCGGAATCCAGCGAGGGACAGCGATCGTGATCGGCGAGGTCAGCCGCGTCGAGGCAGGCATCCTCCTCAGTCACAACGGAGTCCCCCACACGTTCAACTGGCTTGCGACGGACCCCGAGAGCCGGGGCCGGGGCTATGCGAACGCACTGGTCTCGGCCGGGATCGACCGATGGCCCACTGGAGACATCACCGTCATCA
>JBOFIQ010000272.1:0-6586 GCA_051650245.1 Propionibacteriaceae bacterium
GAGGTAATCCGTGATGGTATCGGGCAGAACGAAGTAGCCATCAGAGAGCCCCTGCATCAAAGCAGACGCGCCCAGACGGTTCGCACCGTGATCAGAGAAGTTCGCCTCACCCGTCGCGTACAGACCCGGGATCGTCGTCATGAGGTCGTAATCAACCCACAGACCACCCATGGTGTAGTGCACGGCTGGGTAGATACGCATCGGCACTTCGTACGGGTTATCGTCGGTGATGCGCTGGTACATATCAAACAGGTTGCCGTAGCGAGCTTCAACAGCCTTCTGACCCAAACGCTCAATGGCGTGGGAGAAGTCCAAGTAGACGCCACGACGCATCTGACGTTCCTTGCCCGTTTCCGGGTCACGCTCGGTGACGAGCGGGCCAACGCCACGACCTTCGTCGCACATGTTCTTGGCCTGGCGCGATGCAATATCGCGAGGAACGAGGTTACCGAATGCCGGGTAGATGCGCTCCAAGTAGTAGTCGCGATCTTCTTCAGCGATGCTACGCGGGTCCTTATCGCAATCCTCAGCCTTCTTCGGCACCCAGATACGGCCGTCGTTACGTAGCGACTCCGACATCAAGGTCAGCTTCGACTGATCCGTACCGTGCTGCGGAATGCAGGTCGGGTGGATCTGCGTGAAGCAGGGGTTTCCGAAGAATGCACCGGCGCGGTGTGCACGCCATGCGGCAGTGCCGTTGCAGCCCATGGCATTGGTCGAGAGGAAGAAGACGTTGCCGTAACCACCAGTAGCGATCACGACCGCATCAGCAGTCCAGGACTCAATCGCACCGGTCACCATGTTGCGGGTCACGATGCCGCGAGCACGACCATCAACGATGATGACCTCGATCATCTCGTGGCGGGTGTGCATCTTCACGGTGCCTGCTGCAACCTGGCGCTCCAACTGCTGGTACACACCGATCAGCAGCTGCTGACCAGTCTGACCACGAGCATAGAACGTACGCTCCACCTGGACACCACCGAAAGAACGGGTGTCGAGAAGGCCGCCGTAATCGCGAGCGAACGGAACGCCCTGAGCAACACACTGGTCGATGATGTTGCCCGACACCTCAGCGAGGCGGTAGACGTTATCTTCACGAGCGCGGTAGTCGCCGCCCTTGACCGTGTCATAGAAGAGTCGGAAGGCCGAGTCGCCTTCGTTGCGGTAGTTCTTCGCAGCGTTAATACCGCCCTGAGCCGCAATCGAGTGAGCTCGACGCGGGCTGTCCTGGTAGCAGAAGTTCTCGACGTGGTAGCCAGCTTCGCCCAAGGTCGCGGCGGCAGCGCCACCTGCCAGACCAGTACCGACGACGATGACGGTCATCTTGCGACGGTTAGCTGGGTTAACGAGCTTGCGCTCGAACTTACGCTGAGACCACTTCTTCTCAATCGGGCCCTCAGGAGCCTTCGTATCGCGAATCTCTTCGCCGATCTCCCAGAAGGATTCGGTCGGAGCGCCTGCAGTGTTGTAATCAGTCACTGTCATTCTCCCTTAGTGAACGATCGTGCCGTTAGTGGCCAGAATGAGGATCGGCGTCGCCATGAAACCGATGAACAGCAGCGCAGCAATCGCTCCAGAAATAGCAGAAAGGATCTTGCGTGCTTGCTTGCTGGTGTTCAGACCGAAGGTCATGAAGGCGCTCTGGAAGCCGTGGGCAACGTGCATGCACACCGCGACCATGGCCACTGCGTAGATCAATACGACCCACCACACCTGGAAGCCAAGAACCACACGAGTTGCTGGATCAATGATGTGTCCATGCTCGTTACGCGGGCCTGCCGCGTACCCCTGGTGCCACACCTCAGCAGTGAACTGCAAGATATGGGCAATCAGGAACAGGATCATCGTGATGCCGCCCCAACGCATAGCGAATGCAACATAGTTGCCTCGGCCTGCGCCCTTGGACTGATAGCGCTTCGTGCCAACGTTCTTCTTTGCGCGCTTCCACAGCGTGATTGCGCAGAACATATGCACAGCGATGCACAACAGCATGAACATGCGGAAGCACCAGAGGAACCACATGCGGGGGAAGATCGGTTCAAGGAACACGCGCAAGTGTTCCGAGTACTCGTTGAACGCTTCCTTCGAAATGAACAGCTTCGTGTTGCCGTACATGTGCATGAGCAGGAACATGATCAAGACCATGCCGCTGACTGCCATGAGGAATTTCATTACGACGGTTGATCGCGCCGCTCGAGAATGAATACTTTGAGATTTCGCCACGTCTGAAAGTCTAAAGGGTCGGGCTTTTCCACTTGGCGACAGGGGGTCACATGCGTGATTAAGATCGCATTTCGTAGGTCTTGCCAGGCTGCGGAGCCCCCAACAGTTGAGTCAGATTGACAAGAAGATAGCCCTGCTCTTTGAGCTGAGCAATGATGCCAGGAACTGCTGCAACAGTGGACGGGTGAATGTCATGCATGAGGACAATCCCGCCTTGTCGCGCTCCAGCAACGACATTTGCAGTCGTAACAGCAGTATCTTTCTTGACGTAATCAAGTGAGTCGATACTCCAGGTGACGAGCGCTTCGCCGGTAGCAGCACAGGCGTGAACCGTGGCGCCATTCCATAGCCCATATGGCGGACGCATCCAGGGAACTTCTTTGGCGCCGTGCTCAAGTAAGAACTGATGCTGCCCCGAAATTTCTTGTCCGACAAGGGCTGGGCTGATCTTGGTGAGTTCTGGATGACTCAGCGTATGGTTTCCGGTCTCCATCCCCGGCGTATTCGCAATTAGCGCCACATAGCCAGGATTGCGATTGGCGTAAAGCCACTGCATGAAGAACACTGCTGGCACATGCTCTTTCGTCAGCGTCTCCACCAACTGCGGCGTCTGATCTCCTGGACCATCGTCGAAGGTCAGCGCAAGGCACTTATTGACAGCGCAATCTACCCACTCTCCCCGACCTGCGACGAGCTGCTGCTCAGCTAGGAGTTGGGCTGGAGTTTTTGGCGTCGGCGTCGGGGTGGGTGTCGGAGTGAAGCTCGATGTTGCCGTCGCAGACGCAGTAACCAAAACTATTGGTTCAGTTACAGGAGTCGCAGAGTGAGGAGTCGGACCAGAACAAGCTGCGAGCACAAGCGCGAGCATCCCAGCGCCCAGTATTTGAGCAACCTTATGCTTGCGTCGTCGCATTCTTTTCCGTTCCATCAGCAACCTAATACGGCGATACTATCAGACCCACCAGATCAGTCTTGCCCAAGGAGATCAGGGCGACGTTCCCTGGTCCGCTGACGCGCCTGGTCTAGGCGCCACTGGGCAATATTGGCGTGATGCCCCGATAACAACACCTCAGGAATACCAAGCCCGCGCCATACCGGCGGCTTGGTATAGCTCGGATATTCCACGAGATGTTCTGCTCCGGTTGCATGTGATTCTTCGATCAGTGACTCAGGATTACCGATGACCCCGGGGATCAATCGCACGATAGCCTCAATGCACACCAACGAAGCGACTTCTCCCCCATTGAGGACGTAATCACCAATAGAGATTTCTTCGACGGGCATCCGCGTCGCAAAATGTTCCACGATTCGGGCGTCGAAGCCTTCATAGCGGCCACAGGCAAAAACAAGCCGCTCCTGGGTTGCCAACCGCTCAGCATCTTCTTGGGTGAAGGGTTTGCCCGATGGGGTCATCACCAGCAATCGTGGCGTTGGACCGCCATCATCGAGAACGGAGTCGAGCGCTTCCCCCCACGGCTCTGGTTTCATCAACATGCCAGCCCCACCGCCATAAGGTGTGTCATCGACAGTGCGGTGACGATCATGGGTCCAGTCGCGTAGGTCATGGACCCGTAAGTCGAGAAGACCATCGTCGATAGCTTTGCCTGGCAGCGAAAGTTTCAGCGCATCAAGGTAGCTCGGAAAGATGGAAAAAATATCGATGATCACTGGGCGATCTCCGCATCGTCATCGAGTAGGCCATGCACGTCAGCGATCTGGACAAACCCTTCCTTCATATCCACCACCGGAACAAGCGGTTCCACGAAGGGGATCAACCGCTTCCCTGAAGATGTCGCGACAACGAGTAGATCTTGCGATCCGGCATGATCGATAGATTCGATGGTGCCTGCCTGCTCCCCTGCCGCATTGAGTACCCGCAAACCGATCAGATGGCGATCATAAAACTCCTCAGGATCATCGGGAGTCTCGGCATTGTCTACAAATGCCTGCAGGACGGTACCACGAATACTTTCCGCTTTAGTGCGGTCATCAATGCCCTCAAAGGACACGATCATCCGACCCTGCTGAAGCCGCATCGCAGCGACAGTAAATCCGCGCTTACCGTCCTCGCTGATCACCTCGGCACCCTCAGCAAAGCGCAGCTCGGGTACATCAGTACGCGGCTCCACCATGACTTCCCCACGGATTCCATGAGCACGGCCAATGACACCAACGATCGCCTGAATCTGATCCATGTCTACATTCTCCCCTAGAAAGCGCAACACCCACGACCTAAGCCGTGGGTGTTGCGACAAGTAGTACTTAGTAGCGCGAGCCGCGCTTGGGGCGATCTACGTCAACAAAATCGACGCGAATCTGCTCCTGCCCAGCGAGCGCAGCCATCACGGTACGCAGCGACTGGGCGGTACGGCCCTGACGCCCGATGACCTTTCCGATGTCCTCCGGGTTCACGCGAACCTCAAGCATCCGACCACGGCGGAGGTCTTTATCTTTGACCGCCACGTCGTCAGGATTGCTCACGAGACCCCGGACGAGGTGCTCCAGAGCGTCGGCGAGCATTAGGCCTCCTCGGCCTTCTCCTCAGCCTCGGGAGCCTCAGCTTCTGCCTCAGCCTCGTCAGCCTTCTTGGCCTTCCTGGTGATGGCCTCGGTACGCGGGGCATCGTCAGCCTCGGCCAGAGCTGCGTTGAAGATCGCGGCCTTGTCCTTCTTCTCTGGCTGCGGCTTCACACCCGACGGGATCGAGGTGTCGCCGGTATGCTTCTGCCAATCGCCAGTCAGCTTGAGGATGGCAGTGACCGACTCAGTCGGCTGTGCGCCAACGCCGAGCCAGTAGAGCGCACGCTCCGAGTTGACCTTGATGATCGACGGCTCAGCCTTGGGCTGGTAGATGCCGATTTCCTCAATGGCCTGGCCATCACGCTTCGCGCGGGAATCAATGACGATGACGCGGTACTGCGCATTGCGGATCTTACCGATGCGCTTAAGACGAATCTTGGTTGCCACTGGTGTGGTTTCTCCTGTGTGAATGCCCATTGCTGGGCTGTGGGTGACTCCCTCTTCCGTGTGGGGCACGGCTGCGAGTTTGTCGGGTGAACCTGCCAATCGAGTGTTAGAGGGCGCTCGACAGACAGACGCAAGCCATCATTCTGCCACGGATGAGGACGTGACGCCAACCGCGAAGAACCGCAGATTGTGCCGCCTGTCCCCCATCAGCAGTCTTTGGTCATCAAGGTTGCCTATTTGTCTCAAGAAATCAATTGCCGCTATCTCGCCATCTCCCTAAGCTCATCTCATGGACATTCGCCTAATTGGTTTTGGCGACCCCGCCTGGACTGCTTATTGGACCTACCGCAACTGCGTCATGCGACTTCTTGGCGGACCACATTCACATCAGCTCAATCCTGAAACCATGCTCGCTCGACATCAAAGCATGTCATATGCGCAGCGTCCCACGCTGTGGGGAGCTTTCGAAAACGGCGATCTTGTCGGCACCATGCAGTCCCGGACATTCGCGTTGGACACCCCTATCATCGGCACAATCAGCGTGATGACGTCACCGGAGCACTCCAGGCGTGGCATTGGCTCATCCCTTCTTGAAGTCGGCGAGGAAGACCTTGCTGCTCGTGGTGCAACGATCATCGAAGGCTACGCTTTCCACGCCACCTCTGGAGATCTCGGTCTTCACCATGCTGCCGAGCACTTTGCACTAAGGCACGGATATCGCATGGTTCAGAAGGAAGTTATCCGCGAGTTGCCGCTACCTGCACAGTTTGAGGTACATACGGATCCTGCCTACCGCGTTATCGCTATCGAAGGAAACCCACCAGATGAGTGGTTCTGCGGACTTGCCGTCATGAAAGAGCATATGGCTACCGATGCTCCCCATGGCGATAAGGAAATCATTAGAGAAACATGGGATAGCGAGCGAGCCCGCGAATGGTTCCAGCCAATTCCGGGACATACCACCTACTATGCCGCTGCTTTCGATTCCACCGGTGCCATGGCTGGCTACACGCACCTGGGGTGCGATGACGATGGCGACGATATCCAGCGGGGAATCCTGCATCAAGCCGACACGTTGGTACTTACTGAGCATCGAGGACATGGGCTTGGCGTTGCTCTTAAGTCCGCAGCTATCTCGTTAGCCCAGGAGCGCCGCCCCTGGCTCACGCTCTCACGAACATGTAATGCGGCGTCCAATACCCCCATGATTGCTATCAATGAGCGTCTTGGTTTTGAGGTGTCCGGGAACGAGCTCACGTTCCAAAAGTCGATGTCCTCATCATCTGGCGACTCTTTGACTTCAGAAAATAGCGAAAGCTAGGTGTATCCATGCCCATGAATGTCCGGATTCCGTGAGATCACCATGGGCGACACCGATGCGTAGGTGGCGAGCT
>JBOFIQ010000273.1:0-1337 GCA_051650245.1 Propionibacteriaceae bacterium
GACCTTCCAGAGCAACTGCTCGGATGGTGACATCGACGACTTCTGCTTCTTCTTTGCCATAACTGCATTCTAGGCAGCCTCTCCCCATTGAGGGCTATTTCGCACTAGGTTGTCTGTGCAGCACTACATCAGGAGGAAAGCTATGGTTCGCATTCCGCTCGTTCGGCTAGACCCCGACAGCGCTGTTCCGGTCTATGCCAAACCAGGCGATGCTGGAGCAGATCTACCCAGCGCAGAAGACGTCATTTTGCGTCCGGGGGAGCGTCGTGTTGTCGCGACGGGTCTAGCGGTGGCGATTCCGCAAGGCTATGTTGGACTTACTCATCCTCGCTCTGGTCTAGCGGCAACGACGGGGCTGACCATCGTCAATGCTCCAGGAACTATCGACTCGGGCTATCGCGGGGAGATTAAAATCATCCTGCTCAACACCGACACTGAGCAGGCTATCGACATTCGTCGCGGTGATCGGATCGCGCAACTGGTGATTCAGCCAGTGGTGCAGGCTGAGTTTGTTGAGGTGGATTCACTATCTGCAACGGAGCGCGGCGCGGGTGGTTTTGGTTCCACAGGTTTGGGAACGGCCCCTGCCACAGGGGAGAATGGCTAGAGGCGAAAGGGAGCCCATGTTTGGACGTAAGAAGAAGCAGGAAGTCGATACCGTCGACGAAGCTGTGATCACTGATGCCATTGACGACCTCGACGATGAGGTTGAAACCGAGGCAGAAGAAGTCGATACCGATGAGGTAGACGAGTGGGATGAACTCGATGCTTCGCGTGATTGGCGCGATGACGGCCCCTTCGATATCGATGAGGTTGAGCTCGATGAGGACGCCGTTGCGCGTATCGATTTTGGCTCGCTGATCATTACCCCAGATCCAGAAATGCAACTCAACGTGCAGGCCGATCAGGCAAGCCAACTGGTGCATTCGATCCTCACAATTAAGGGCAACTCGGCTCTTGAGGTCGCAGTTTTTGCCGCGCCAGCTAGTGGTGGTTTGGCCCGCGAGACTCGACGCTCGATTGCCCAGCAGACCATCGCTGCTGGCGGTATCGCGACGTTCCAAGAAGGCCCATTTGGTACTGAACTCAAGCGTGAGTTCGTTGTCGTGGATGAAGACGGACGCAAAGGCTTGCACCTATCGCACATGTGGCTTGCGGAAGGGCCGCGCTGGATGGTGCGCGGGATCTTGGCTGGCGAAGCTGCTATTCCGGGTAATGACGACATCGCGCATGCTTTTGAAGAGTTCTTTCGCAACGTCATCGTGCGTCGTGGACGTAGCGCTCATGCTCCGGGTGAACTCATCGCGATGACATTGCCGGAATCGTTCACTCCCACA
>JBOFIQ010000274.1:0-2293 GCA_051650245.1 Propionibacteriaceae bacterium
CCTATGCTCACCCTCCGCTGCGATAAAAGCCAGGGGCTAGTTACTTAGCCTTACCCAGGATGCGGTTGAGGTTCGTGCTGCACTCGGGGCAAACAGCCTTCGCCATGCGGGTGCCCTTGTCATTGACAACGACCTTACCCTTGGACTCACGCTTGGCCTTGCACTTGACGCAGTAGAACTCGCCCTCGTAGGTCTCTTCAGCCATGTCTATCTCCTTGCTTGGCGGCTGGGTAATAATCCTGCCGCATGTTCTGGTGGCACGAGTCTAGACAGAAAACGTGCTGTCACGGGGGATTACGCGCAGAGAAATCAAGAAACTGGTCATTTTCCTTACCAGAATTGGGCAAGGCCCCGACGAGTTCGAACCGCTTGCCTTCCCCTGCGAGCGGTGACCTTCGTCGAGGCCTTGTAGATCAAACGTACGGCTAAAACGCTCAATCGTCAAGAGCGAGGTATCTGATCTAGGCAATTTTTGGCTCTACTATGCGAGTATGGCACTTACTGTTGATGGTCAGCTCGTCGAGATTCGGCGTAGTGTGCGTCGTCGAAAGACATCACAAGCGGTTCGTAGTGGTGACGTACTCATCATTACAGTGCCTACAGGACTTACGTCCATTGCTGAGCATGAGATTGCCACTGAGCTCGTAGCGAAGATTCGTCGCCGGGAACAGCATCAGCAATTGCGTCACAGCGATGTATCTCTAGCTCAACGAGCTGAGCGGTTAAGCCGACGCTACTTTTCCCAGTACGGCAAAAATCGCCCACACCCTACAACAGTGCGCTGGGTTACTACCATGGCCAAACGGTGGGGTAGTTGCACGACGACTACGGGAGAGATTCGGTTATCGCACCTGATTCAAAACGCCCCTGACTACGTTATTGATGCAGTGTTACTCCATGAGCTCACTCATTTGGTTGAGCCAAATCATGGTTCCCAGTTTTACGCCCTTGTGAAACAAGATCCCGATTATGATCGGGCCAGCGCTTATCTGGAGGGATTAAGCGCTGGCCTTCAACAGCGTCAGGATTAGTCGGTATCTCCACCGGTTTCGGACTCAAGGAGTTGCTGCAACTCACGATCAAAGTCATCGAGTGCTGGTGCGTCTTGTACCGCGACATAGCCCAGGGGATCATCGAGATCTTTCCCGGTCGGCAACAAATCTGGATGACGCCATACATCATCGCGGCCTTCAGCTCCACGTTCGTTGTCAATCGCAGCCCACAAATTGGCAGCGTCACGGATACGACGGGGGCGTAGTTCTAACCCAACGAGGGTGTGGAGCGCAGATTCTCCAGGGCCACCGGCGGCGCGTCGACGCCGAACAAGCTCAGTCAAAGCAGCAATATTGGGTAGCCAATCAGTACCAGCTTGGCTCACCACTTGATCAACCCAGCCTTCGACAAGGGCTAGCAGAGTTTCTAAACGTTCTAAGATTTCACGTTGTTCAGGGGTCTTCGCGGGATCAAAGAGCTTGCCATTGATCGTCAAGGAGAGTTCTTGGAGACCTTCTGCATTGAGCTCCTCGATACTGCCAACGGCATCTTCAAGGGCAGAGGAATCAATGGTAATTTCACGAGCATAGTGTTCGACATAGGCCAAGAGCTGTGGCGCTAGCCAGGCGACAGAGGAGAAGAGCCGTTGACGAGCTAGCTCGCGCAGTGTGAGGAACATCCGTAGATCGCGTTCGGTGATGTCGTCAAGGCCTTCACCGAAGGCGCGCATATTGCGCGGAATAAGTGCAGGGCGTGAGGCTAACGGTAAACCGATATCGGTTGTTGACGTCGTGACTGCGGCAAGCCCGCCTAATGCCTGTCCCATTTGCCCGCCAAACATGACTGATGCGGCTTGGCGAATCATTGGAGTGAAGAAATCTCCGCCAAAACCAGGAAGTTCATTGCCCACACCTTGAGTAACGACGCCCCCGAGCGCATCGGCTAGATGTGTGACGACGGGATCAACGAGCTTCGACCAGGTCGGCATCGTTGCCTCGATCCACTCAGCCCGCGACCATGCCACGGCATCGCTACCGACGGAAGGGAAGGTGATTACGGCATCAAGCCACTGGTCTGCAAGCATGCTTGCTTCCCGGATATCGTGGCGAGTCTGCTCATCTGGAGTGGGATCGGGGCCAAGCTCTGCAGCGGTTTTGCGGGCCGTGTCCTTGGCATAGCTCCAGTTCACAGCTCCGTTCGTTGTTCCAAAAAGACCAGACATCTGGCTTTGCCAATGGGTGAACTGCTGTTGCATCTGGCTCATCAGCCCATCCAAACTTGGCATTGCTTGGCCTGGGCC
>JBOFIQ010000275.1:0-3546 GCA_051650245.1 Propionibacteriaceae bacterium
CCCAAAAAAGCGTAATATTATTCAAACATATCAACGAATAAGGACCAGTATGACCGAGACAGCGTCCAGCACAAAAGGTGCGCGTAAGGGATTGACCATTGCGCGAGTGTTCTCTACTGAGGGCATCCATCCGTACGACGAGGTGCAGTGGGAGAAGCGTGACGTCGTCCAGACCAACTGGAAGACTGGCGAGACGGTATTTGAGCAAAAGGGTGCAGAGTTCCCAGATTTCTGGAGCGTCAATGCATCGACGATCGTGACGACAAAGTACTTCCGTGGTGCGCTCGGCACACCTCAGCGTGAAGTGAGCTTACGTCAGATCATTGATCGTGTCGTGAAGAAGTACTGCGCTGCCGGTAAAGAATATGGCTACTTTGCTACGGCCAAAGATGCCGATGTCTTTGCCGATGAGCTGACCTGGATGCTGCTGCACCAGTACTTCTCCTTTAACTCACCGGTCTGGTTCAACGTAGGCACAGCCAGCCCGCAGCAGGTATCGGCCTGTTTCATTCTTTCCGTTGATGACTCGATGGAGTCCATCCTCAACTGGTACCGCGAAGAAGGTTTCATCTTCAAGGGCGGCTCGGGCGCTGGCTTGAACCTTTCGCGGATTCGCTCAAGCAAGGAATTGCTGAGCTCTGGTGGTAATGCGTCGGGTCCGGTGTCCTTCATGCGTGGTGCGGATGCTTCTGCTGGCACGATCAAATCAGGTGGTGCCACACGTCGCGCAGCCAAGATGGTCGTTCTCGATGTAGATCACCCCGACATCGTCGAATTCATTGAGACTAAGGCCCGCGAAGAAGACAAGATCCGTGCGCTACGCGACGCTGGTTTCGATATGGATCTTGGCGGCAAGGACATCACCTCGGTTCAGTACCAGAACGCCAATAACTCGGTGCGTCTCTCGGATGAGTTCATGAAGGCCGTCGAGCAGGGCAAGCCTTTCGGCCTGCGCGGTCGTAAAGATGGCTCAGTCGTCGAGACTATTGATGCCCGTGATCTCTTCACCAAGATCGCGAAGGCTGCTTGGGAATGTGCTGATCCCGGTGTTCAGTACGACGACACGATCAATGCGTGGCACACCACTCCAGAGTCGGGGCGTATCAACGCATCGAACCCCTGCTCGGAGTACATGTCACTAGATAACTCATCGTGCAACCTGGCGTCACTGAACTTGCTCAAGTTCCTAAACGATGATGGCAGCTTCGATGCACAGCATTTCATTGCTGCTGTTGAACTGATCATCACCGCCATGGACATCTCCATTTGTTTTGCAGATTTCCCGACTGAAGCGATTGCCAAGACCACGGTGGACTACCGTCAGCTTGGTATCGGTTATGCCAACTTGGGTGCGCTGCTCATGGCAACGGGTAAGGGCTATGACTCCGAGTCCGGGCGGGCTTTGGCGGCTGCGATTACCTCTCTCATGACAGGTACGGCATACCGTCGTTCTGCTGAAATTGCTGGCATCGTTGGTCCGTACGCTGGTTACAAGGCCAATGCTGCTGCGCATAAGAAGGTCATGCGGATGCATCAACAGGCCAATGCTGAGTTGGCGACAACGACTGACATTGATGCGCCGGTGAAGGCTGCTGCCGAGCAGGAGTGGGCTGAGGTGATTGCACTAGGTGAGAAGAATGGTTTCCGCAATGCGCAGGCATCGGTGCTGGCGCCAACAGGCACTATCGGCTTCATGATGGACTGCGATACCACAGGTATTGAGCCTGACTTCTCGCTGGTGAAGTTCAAGAAGCTCGTGGGCGGTGGCTCCATGCAGATCGTCAACCAGACGATCCCTCGGGCGCTGATTAGCCTTGGCTACACGTCATCGCAGACAGAGAACATCGTTGCTTACATCGCTGACCATGGTCACGTCGTGGGCGCTCCTGAACTTAAGCAGGAACACTATTCGATCTTCGATACCGCGATGGGCGAGCGTTCGATCAAGCCCATGGGTCACGTCCGCATGATGGCTGCGGTACAGCCATTCTTGTCGGGTGCGATTTCTAAGACGGTGAACCTGCCCGAGACCGCCACGATCGAAGAGATCGAGGACGTTCACATGCAGGGCTGGAAGCTGGGGCTTAAGGCATTGGCCGTCTACCGTGACAACTGCAAGGTGGGGCAACCGCTATCAGTCGAGACGAAGAAGACTGAGCCGGTTGAGGAAAAGAAGCCTGAACCTGAGGTTCGTATTGAGTACCGACCCAAGCGGGAGCGTCTACCCAAGATTCGTCGGGGCTACACCACGTCATTCGCAGTCGGTGGCGCAGAGGGTTACTTGACCACCGGTGCATATGATGATGGCCGTCTTGGTGAGATCTTCGTCAAGCTGGGTAAGCAGGGCTCAACGCTCTCGGGTGTCATGGACGCGCTCTCGATCGCAGTATCGGTTGCGTTGCAGTACGGTGTGCCGCTGGAAACCTATGTTCAGAAGTTCACCAACCTCAAGTTCGAGCCAGCAGGTATGACAGATGATCCAGATCTGCGCATGGCTGGATCGGTTATCGACTACGTCTTCCGTCGTCTGGCGCTGGATTACCTCAACTTTGACGAGCGCGCTGAGCTGGGTATCTTCACGTCAGGGGAGCGCTCGCGCTACGTCGAGACAGGAAGCTACGTGTCGGAAGAAGACGAAGCTGATATGCCCGAGTACGAGATGCTCAAGTCTGATGCGGGTGACCGGGTCAAGGTACATGAGGACGGCCCGAACCAGCCATCGTTGATCTCCATTCAGCCAGATCTTGCATCTGCTCCAGCCCGCGTTGATTCAGCTAAGGCACGCACCTCGGCTGAGTTGCTCGAACAGCTCACAGGGCATGCTGTTGATGCGCCGCTATGTCTGACCTGTGGCACGAAGATGCGTCCGTCGGGTAGCTGCTACGTCTGCGAAGGCTGCGGTTCGACCTCAGGGTGCAGCTAACACATCACCTCTACATCAGGGGCGGGGCATCATCGATGCCCCGCCCCTGATGCGTTGTGGATTGAATTAGGTGTTCTTGTGTGAGGAAAGAAAACGCATTCCTGCGCTCGCGCTAAGGCCCAAAATGCTCGCGACGAGGATGAGAGAAAAAGCATGTGCCGGGTTCGTTGCGATGTAACCGGCAACTGCTGCACCGATGGACACTCCCAGCGTGATGCAGGTTGCGAGAAGTGTCATCATCGTGGCAACGAGATGACGTGGCGCGCAGCGTTCCATCCAGTCGAATGAACTCACGAGCGAGACACCGGCACCTACGCCTAAGGCGATGGCCGTCACGATAGCAATGCTGAGACTAGGCAGGGTCATGAAGAGCACACCTGCAAGTCCAAGCAGGAATGATCCACCGGCCACACGAGTGGGGATAGCAAACCACCGGGCTAACCGTCCCACGAGGATGCTTGCCGCGCCGCTGCCGATGCCGACTGCGCCATAGACCAAACCAGCGTATCCGGCGGCATGACGTGCCGTGAACATGGCAGTAAGCCCAGTCTGTGTTGAGCCAAAGATGATGCCGATGCCAAGGCAGGCAAGCATGGGCCAGAGCACTGCCAAGGGGATTGCGG
>JBOFIQ010000276.1:0-1129 GCA_051650245.1 Propionibacteriaceae bacterium
GCTATGTTTTGTGGGTGAATTTGTTGGTTTGGCCTTGTTTGGGCGGTATCGCGTGCGTTAATCTGATTTAACGGGACACGCGCGGCGATTTTGCGGGGCTTAGTATGACGATTGACGGACTGCCACGAGTATTTGACGGAGACGACCTCCCGGTCTGCCTTGGCGATGATCGGCTGATGTTTTTTTGCGAGTGCTTTCCGACGATCTGTACAGGGGAGACAATGATTGAGCGTCACGAGACGACAGGATCGTCATGGGACGGCGCCTCGATTCCCCGGTGGGCGTGGTTGATATTTGGCCATCCATTGCAGCAGGAGTATCGGTGGGCCAGCTATTGGCACGATCGGCTGTGCGAGTCGGCAACGTGTATTGAGGACCGCACAATCGCGGACGCGGTATTCCTGCGGCTCCTGAAAGCTGCAGGCGTCCCGCGGTGGCGACGGCTGGCCATGTGGGCAGCGGTGCGGTGTTACGGCGTTTTTCTCTGGAGGGCGAAGTAGTGGGCTTTCGATTTGATTACAGATTCCGCATCTTTCAGGGCAGCGATTCTCAATGGTACATTACCATCGAGCACGTCAACGGGCAGGCGCTCTATACTAGCGAGGGCTATGTCCGCAGGGAGTCCGCCATTGAGAGCCTTGAGAATTTCTTGCTGGCAGTGCGATACACAGCAGGCACAGCAATGACCGAGCAGCAGGTTGTGACGCAGCACGCCATCAGCAAATAGACAACACTTTCCCCAGTTCTATCCATTCCATCGGAGGTCATTTCAGTGGCAGACTTTCAGGCATTCGGCACAGCAGCAGCAGACCGCGTAGTCGCAGAGCAGGGCGAAGGGTTTTCCCTCGATCCGGTGACAATCGCGGCGATCATTACCACAGTTCTCCCAGGCATTCTGAAGTGCTTCCAGAAGGACCACGAGGTCCCGACAGTGGCAGCCTACGACCGCATCCGCAGAATGCACGCAAAGAATCCCGAGCGAACACGGGCCAAGCTCTCACGCTCAATTAAATTCGGTGCAGCCAAGGAGGGCAGGCAGCTCACGGTTGATCAGACCGCAGCTCTTGCGGACGGAATCCTTGCCGAGGCCCTCGCAACGGACGAAGAGACGACCTACGGCCTCTGCAAG
>JBOFIQ010000277.1:0-5040 GCA_051650245.1 Propionibacteriaceae bacterium
CCGACAACCTTGACCTTGAAGATCTGCTCTACAGCAATCTTGATCTCGGTCTTGTTGGCGTTGGGCGCGACGAGGAAGGTGTACTTGTTCTCGTCGAGCAGGCCGTAGCTCTTCTCGCTCACGACCGGTGCGAGCAGAATGTCGCGTGGGTCGCGGATCTTGAGGTCGCTCACTTGTTCTCCTCCTCAGCCTCGGTCGACGTTGCGACAGCCTTGACCGACTTGCCCTTAGCGGGACCAGTGACGAAGGTATCGAGCGCCGCCTTGGTGAAGACCACCGCGTCACCGCGGAGGACGTCGTAGGCGTTCAGCTGATCGACGGGCAGTGCGTGAATCCACGCAACGTTACGCAGCGACATCCAGCTGTTGTACTCGGTGCGATCAATGACGACGAGAAGCTTGCTCTCGTTCAAATGAGCCAAAGTCGCGAGGGCTTCCTTCGTGTTCGGCTTCTCGCCAGCAACCAGCGACTCAATGACGAACAGCTTGCCGTCACGGGCGCGGTCAGACAGGGAGCCGCGAAGTGCAGCCTGAATCATCTTCTTGGGGGTGCGCTGCTCATAGCCGTGGGGCTGTGGGCCGTGCACAACACCGCCACCGGTCCACTGCGGTGCACGAGTCGAGCCCTGACGAGCGCGGCCGGTGCCCTTCTGGCGCCACGGCTTCTTGCCACCGCCGGAAACCTCGCCACGAGTCTTCGTGGAGTGAGTTCCCTGGCGTGCAGCAGCGAGCTGAGCGACGACAACCTGGTGGATCAGCGGGATATTGGTCTGAACATCGAAGAGCTCAGCAGGAAGCTCGGCAGAGCCAGCCTTCTTGCCCTTCACGTCCATGACGTCAACAGTGAGGGTGCTCACTTGGCGTCTCCCTTCTTGCTGGCGGTCTTGATGACGACGAGAGCGCCCTTACCACCCGGGACAGCGCCCTTGATGAGGATCAGGTTCTTCTCAGCGTCGATCGCGTGAACGGTCAGGTTCTGAACCGTGTGCTGGTCATTACCCATACGGCCAGCCATGCGCATGCCCTTGAAGACCTTGCCTGGCGTGGAGCAGCCACCGATGGAACCGGGCATACGGTGCTTACGGTGCACACCGTGCGATGCCGAGTAACCCTTGAAGCCGTGGCGCTTCATAACACCAGCAGTGCCCTTGCCCTTGGTGATGCCGACAACGTCGACGATCTCCTGTGCGGCGAAAGTATCTGCGGCAACTTCCTGGCCAAGCTTGTACTCAGAAGCGTCCGTGGTGCGGATCTCCATGAGGTGCTTGCGCGGGGTAACGTCAGCCTTGGCGAAGTGGCCAGCAGCCGGCTTATTAACCGACTTGGGGCGAATCGCGCCAAAGGCGAGCTGAACGGCGTTGTAGCCGTCCTTCTCAGGCGTACGGACCTGGGTGACAACACACGGGCCAGCCTGAATGACAGTAACGGGGACGAACTTGTTGTTCTCGTCCCATACCTGGGTCATGCCGAGCTTGGTGCCCAGGATGCCCTTCTGCTTCTTCTCAACGGTCATGGTCATCTACCTCAGGGAAGCTTGATCTCGATGTCGACACCGGCAGGCAGATCGATACGCATAAGCGAATCAACCGTCTTCGGAGTCGGGTCGAGGATGTCGATTAGCCGCTTGTGAGTACGCATTTCAAAGTGCTCACGGCTGTCCTTGTACTTGTGGGGCGAACGGATCACACAGAACACGTTCTTCTCAGTCGGCAGCGGCACCGGCCCAGCAACCTTCGCACCAGTGCGGGTCACTGTGTCGACGATTTTGCGCGCCGACGAGTCAATGACCTCATGGTCGTAGGCTCGGAGCCTGATGCGGATCTTTTGTCCCGCCACAGTTCGTCCTTCTCTCGTCCCTGAATTTCAGTCCGGCTGGACTGGAGCTTTTGGGTGTTTCTCCGACCCCCGCACCCGGGCGTGTCGCCTGGCCTTTGTGCTCGCAAGCAAGATAAATCTTCCTCACGGGGTTTGTGCCGGCGGTCTCCCGCCTCGCATGCAAGGGACCTCACGGTTCGGTGGGCTTTTTGCTGTGCCATCGGGGCTCAGCATCAAGTTCCCACCCCGGCGGTCTCCGGAGCAACCTCAGTATTTTGTCACGTATAGCACCAAAACACCAAATCGGGCCTATCCCCCAACGCAAACGCTGCACTAATCGTCATCTGCTGCAGTAATAACTGCAGCAAACGACAACAAGTGCAGCGTTTGCGAACTGGGTTAGCTGAGGAGGGCGAGCGCATCAGCCAGACGTCGCAACGTTTCTTCTTTACCCAACATCGCCGCGACATCGGCACCCCCACCGGGGGTTGACGCCCGGCCTGAGAGTGCAACGCCAAGGGGAACCAAGACGTTTGCCCGCTTCGTCTCCAACTGCGCGACGATCTCGTCACAGACCGCAAAGACTGCGTCACGGGAGAAGTCGCCGAGTTCGGTCAGCTTGGGTTGAAGCGCTGCCAGTACAGCCACAGCCCCCTCGACGGTCGTCTTACGCTTGGCGTTAACGAACATCTCCGACTGAATCGGCTCCGGCTCCTGCAAGAAAGCCACCTGCTCAGGAATCTGCGCAAGGAACTCCGTACGCGGCTGCAAATTCGCTGCCAGCAACTCAATATCAATGTCGCGCGTGACTACCTGCCGCACCCAAGGTTCGACCAGTTCCGCAAACTCGGCCGGCGTCTTGCGACGTAAATACTCAGCATTGATGGAATTAAGACGAGCGTTATCGAAGATCGCACCCGCCGGAGAAATCTTGCCCCAGTCAAAGCCCGCGACAAACTCATCCCACGTCTGGATATCGCTACCCTCATGTACCGGCGGGTATCCCAGCAACATGAGGTAGTTGAGCAATGCCTCAGGCTGGTAGCCCTGCTCCTGGAACCACGTCAGGCGCGACGCCGGATTCTTGCGCTTGCTCATCTTGGAATGGTCAGGGTTACGCAGCAATGGGGTATGCCCGATGGGAGGTAGCTCCCAGCCCAACCACTTATATAAGAGCATCTGCTTGGGCGTCGAAGAAATCCATTCCTGCCCACGGATCATATGCGTGATCCCCATGAGGTGATCGTCGACGACAACCGCCAGATGATAGGTCGGGAAACCGTCTGCCTTGAGAATCACCTGATCGTCAGGACGCGGCGCCGAGATCGTACCGTTGATGAGATCATCGAACTCTAGTTCCACATCATCTGGAATGAGCATGCGCACCACTGGCTGCTCCTGGAACCCCGGCAGCTTCGCCCTCTCCTCTTTACTCAATCCGTAGCAGAGACGGTCGTAACCGCTGTCTTCCTTGGCAGCGAGCTGCTTCTCACGCATCTGCGCAAGACGTTCTGTGGTGCAGTAGCAGTAGTACGCGTGTCCATCGGCAATGAGTTGATCGATGTACGGCTTGTAGGTATCGAGGCGCTCCGACTGGCGGTAGGGCGCATACGGCCCTCCAAGAGCTGGGCTCTCGTCGGGGTTAAGACCAAGCCACGCGAAGGTGTCATAGATCTGTTGCTCCGATGTCTCGGCGTAGCGTGCGCGGTCAGTATCTTCAATCCGAAGAACAAACTGCCCACCCGTCTTTTCTGCATAGGCCTTATCAAAAAGAGCCTGATAGGCCGTACCTAAGTGGGGATCACCCGTCGGAGATGGGGCAACGCGAAGTCGAGCAGGAGTCAAATCAGTCACGCAGGAAGTCTAGTGGACGCCATGAGAAAGCCCGCCACTTCGTTACCGGAAAAATCACAAGATATCGTGTGCACGTGGACAATAAACCATCACCCATATCCAGTGCGCATTAGGCTCATCCGCATCATTGATGATGGGTGAGCTCATGCTGCGAGAGGTCGTACTTATATTACTTCAGGTACTAACCTCGTCAGGCAGCAAAGAGCCACTGGCGCAGCCGCTCAATCCGTTCCTTGACTTGTGCCTCTGTCGCCCGCGCTAGAGGCGGGCCGCCGCATTGTCTCCGCAGCTCTGCATGGATATGAGCAAATGGCTGGCCCTTCGCTCGTGCGTACTGTGCGACGAGTGAGTTGAGTTGTTTACGTTCTTTTTCCAAAGCTCGCCACATTGCGACGTCGGGATCGACTTTTTCTTTTGTGTCGCGTCGATCTTGGCGCTTGAGCTGGCGACGCTGACGTTCTGCAAGCAGGACCGCGACCTGGTCTGGTTCCAATAGCCCCGGCAGCCCAAGCCAGTCTGCTTCTTCTTGGGAGTTCGGCTCAACCTGCAACCCATAAGCCTGAGCATCAAAGAGAACGTGATCGAAACTGGCCGATGAATCCAGTGCTTCCCATTGGTCTTCGAGGTAGTCAGCGCCCTTTTCTTCGCGGTTGGCCTGGGCGATTAACTCATCTTCAGCCCAGAGGCCATCGCTATGTTTCGGCGCACCAAGCACATGGTTGCGTTCCTTCTCCATCATCGACGCATGGGCCAAGATAATCGGGACCGTGGGCAAGAACACGGTGGCGACTTCCCCGCGACGTCGGGTTCGCACGAAACGTCCAACGGCTTGAGCGAAGAACAAGGGCGTTGATACTGAGGTGGCATAGACCCCAACGGCTAGCCGGGGTACATCGACGCCTTCGGAGACCATGCGCACTGCGACCATCCAGCGTGAATCGCTACCGGTGAACTGCTCAATCCGTGAGCTGGCGGCAGCGTCGTCAGAAAGCACGACGGTGGGTTTATCGCCGGTGAGTGCATGGAGCACTTTCGCATATGCTCGTGCTTTTGTTTGGTCTGAGGCGATAACCAAGCCGCCAGCGTCGGGAATGTGGCGACGTACTTCGGTGAGCCGGGTGTCAGCAGCACGCAGCACGGCACTCATCCATTCACCTTTGGGGTCGAGTGCAGTTCGCCATGCTTGGGCGTTCAAATCTTTGGTGAGCGGCTCGGCCAGATGTGCTTCTAGCTCGTCTCCGGCTTTGGTCCTCCAGCGCATATGCCCGCCGTAGGCCATGAAGATCACTGGTCGCACGACGTGGTCTGCGAGTGCTTCACCGTAGCCATAGGTGTAATCGGCATGAGAGACGCGCGAACCGTCGGGGAGAAT
>JBOFIQ010000278.1:0-4790 GCA_051650245.1 Propionibacteriaceae bacterium
CAGCGACGCGCCAGGAGCCAGTGTCGAGAAGGCGCCCAAGATTGCGCCATGGCGAATCGGCGATGCCAGCGTACGAGCGTCAATCTCTGGGGTCTCATTGCTGGGCTTGCCGCAGGAGCATGAATGTTTTGCTTGAGGGAGTTGAGTCATGTTGAGAACTTTATTACAGTTAAACTGTAAAAACTTCGGAGGGTTCATGATGCAACCTGAGGCAAACCTCAGCACAGCACGACGTCGCGTTCTGGATGCAGTGCTTGATTTGCAACCGGCAACGCTTAATTCCCTCTCTGAGAGGCTTGGCGGGCATCCAAACTCCACGCGACAAAAACTTGATGCTCTTATCGAAACAGGCCTCCTCCAGACAGAGATCTTGGCAACTGGTACTCCTGGACGTCGCCCAAAGGCTTATTCACTCAGCGAGAGCGGACGTATCCTCCTCGGTGCTGCTGCACCAGCCAAAGAAGATTCCATGTTGGGCGCCTTCGCCGCCTATCTGCTCACCCGTGATAACCCCACACAAGAAGCGCGCGAAGTCGGTGCGATCTGGGGCGAAAAACGTGCCGCGCTCGCCTCCGCTGAGGACGACCCCAAAACTGCACTTATTGAGGTGCTCGACTCGATGGGCTTTGAACCAACGCTGGCCGATGTTCCCGAAGGTGAAGCGCTGGTTCTACGCAATTGCCCGCTCCAAGGATTGCCCGGCAGCGGTGGCTCTGGGGTCATGTGCGAGTTGCATCGCAGCATGATCAATGGCTTCGTACAAAAGCTTGGCGGACGTTCAATGAAGCTCGTCCCCTATGCAAATAGCGACGGCTGCATTGTGCGTGACGAAGACGACGAGTCAGAACTTAGCGCATAGCGTCGAGATCCGCTGGCCCAAAGGCCTGCGGTAGCACATCATTCAGCGTCAAAATGCCCTGCGGAGTGTCAATGAGTAATGTCGCTCCCCCATGTTCATAGAGCAACTGCCGACAACGTCCACATGGCATGATGCACTCGCCCTTGCCATTGCAACAGGTAAATGCCACGAGCCGTCCCCCACCGCTGGCGATAAGTTCACCAACGAGGCCACATTCTGCGCACAGCGTTACACCGTAACTCGCGTTCTCGACGTTACAGCCACCAATGATGCGCCCATCCCCGGTCAGCGCAGCGGCGCCGACCGGGTAGTGAGAATAGGGCGCATACGCCTTTGCTGCCATAGTGATGGCATGGGCGCGAAGACTATCCCAGTCAAAATCAGTCATCATGGCCTACTTGGTGTAGGGAGTACCAGCAGATGCCGGTCCACGTACGCGACCGATAAGACCTGCCACCGCAATGATTGTGGCGATATGGGGAACGACATTGAGCAGCGGAGCTGGAACACCAGTATTGAAGTTGGCAAACTGCAATGCCATCTGCGATACGAAGCCAAAGAACAGCGCCATCAAGGCCGACCAGCACGGATGCCAGCGGCCCATGATGACTGCGGCTCGGGCGATAAAGCCGTAGCCCACCGTGAGGCCTTTGGTGTTGAAGCCCGAACTAAAGCCCATCGTGAAGAAGGTTCCGCCGAGACCTGCGAAGATACCGCCGACCAAGACCGCTGACCACCGGATACGACGAACGTTGATGCCCACGGTGTCAGCAGCGAGCGGATGTTCGCCAACAGCTCGTACACGCAAACCCCATGTGGTCTTGTAGAGCAAGAACCACACCAGCGCCACCGACGCTGCTGCGATGTAAACGATCGGTAGTTGCGAGAACAAGATCGGCCCAACAAATGGGATATCTGACAGGCCAGGCAGCTTCACTGGCAACATGCGCGGCGGAATGTTGAGATCACCGTTGAGCTTGACCACATTGTCGTAGAGGAAGCCCGTCAGACCTGCAGCAAACATATTGATGATGACGCCAAGAACCACCTGATCGACCAGATAGTAGATCGAGAATACTGCCAAGAGCGCTGACATCAGCACTGAGATAACTACCGCGCCGATAATGCCTGCCACGATGGATTGAGTCACTGATCCGATGATGGAGGCTGCCAGCGCTGCCGTCAGCATCTGGCCTTCAATGGCGATATTGACCACACCAGAGCGCTCCGACAAGACCCCTGTCATCGCGCCGAGCACCAGCGGTGTAGCGAACATCAACGTACCCTGCAACTGATTGGTCACTAAGAACTCCGTCTCATGACCAGCCACTGCCCAACAGATGAACCCGATGATGAGCGCGAAAGCGGCCACAACACCAGCACTACGACGTAACCACGCCGGTACTGATCTGACGATAAATGCCGCTGCAGCAGCCAAGCACAAAAATGCACAGATCACCACTGTGGCAAAGCCAGGAAGTGAGAACTTCGGTAGCTGATGAGCATCGAAAGCATCCGAAAGCGCAAATCGCGCAGCACCGTGGGTCTTTGTCGCCGCAAGGAGCAGCAAGAGCCCGAACACGGCGATGAGGATGCCCGTGGACCAACGAGTATTACGCTCCTCATGCGATTCGAGGCGACTTGTGACGTCAGCCAACGCTGGAGTAGCTGTTATCTGTGCCATCTTAGGCCTCCTTCGCTTGGACCTTGCGTGCCCGCAAGAAAGGCAGCAGTTGTTCAACCAGAAGTGGCGCAGCCACAAACATCACGATCAGCGCCTGGATCAAGGTCGTCAGTTCATTGGAGACACCCGCTTGACTGACCATCGTCACCCCACCAGCATGAAGCGCGCCAAAGAGTAGGCCAGCCAGAATAATCCCGGCAGGCTTAGAGCGGCCCAAGAGCGCGACGGTAATCGCGTCGAAACCGACCGTACCGACGATGCCTTGCGATAGTGGCGTTGGCTGCCCACCGAGCTGACCTGCCAGTACTGACATCGTGCCTGCAAGACCGGCTAAGGCACCGCTGAGCGCCAAGGTGATGGCGGTCGTGCGCGCTACTGACATACCCGCAGTTCGCGCTGCGCTGGGGTTCGTTCCTACCGCGCGGATAGTGAAGCCTAATGTGCTGCGTTCCAAGATGAACCACACGACCCCAGCCGCCACAAGCGCCAGGATAAATCCCGCATGCAGATTAGATCCAGGAAGTTCATAGAGCACCGCGTTCTGATCAATGAACGGGGAAATATCTTGTACCGAGTTAGGACGCTGGAATGCCCTCATCGAGAGAACCCAGGTCAAACATCCCAACGCGATGTAGTTCAACATGATCGTCACGATGACCTCATGCGCACCGGCATAAGCCCGGAGTAAACCGGCAATTGCTGCCCACATGGCACCGGCGAGGAGTCCCCCCAACAGCGCAACACAGACGTGGAGCACCGGCGGCAAATGCCAAGTGAAACCGATGTAGGCGGCAGCGATAGCACCAAGAACTGCTTGACCTTGTGCGCCGATATTGAACAGACCGGCACGGAAACCTAGGCCTACGCCAAGGCCCGCCAGAATCAGCGGAGCCGCATGCCAGGTGGTGAAGGTGATCTGTGACCAACCGCCGAATGCCCCCTGGAGCAAGGCTCCATACGCTGTCCCCACTTTGGTAAAGGTCGCGCCCAAAGCGTCGCCGGGACGAGCAAAGAAGTACTGGTATTTAGCAGTGATCTTTGGATCGGCAACGACCATCAGGATGGCGCCCACGAGGAATGCCAAGATGAAGGCCACTGTGGTGCTTACCAGCGGACGCCAATTGAATGCGGCGCGCGTAGGCTTTGCCACTCCTGCTGTCGGGTTAGCCAACATGAGTCTCCTCCTTTGACTGGGCCATAGCCTCGTCATAGCTAATACCGGCCATCATGAGGCCCAGAATGTCGCGGCTGGTATTGGGGGGAACGATGCCCACGACCCGACCGCGGTACATCACGACGATGCGATCAGCCAATGCCGCGACCTCATCAAGTTCTGTCGACACGATAAGCACGGCCGTACCCTTATCGCGTTCAGCGACGATCCGGTCGTGAAGGAACTCGATAGCACCAACATCGACGCCGCGCGTGGGCTGGCTGGCCACAAGCAAGGACAACGGACGGCTCAGTTCACGAGCCAAGATGACCTTTTGCTGGTTACCACCAGACAGCGATGCCACCGGTGTCGTGCCCGACTGCGTACGGATATCGAATTCATCGATCAGTTCTGTTGCATTGTTCTTGATCGCAGCCCAGTTCAGGACGCCCCGTTGAGCAAAGCGCGGGTCCCCCAGTTGGTTAAGGACGAGGTTTTCTGCGATAGAGAATGTGCCGACGAATCCCTCATGGGTCCGATCTTCTGGGACGAACCCAAGACCAGCCTTGATCGTGGCGTCAGGGCCAAGTTTGCTGACCTCAACCCCATCGAGGGTCATCGTTCCGCCGATGACGGGGATCGTGCCCAGAAGTGCTTCGGATAGTTCCGTTTGACCGTTGCCCTGCACACCAGCGACACATACGATCTCGCAGCCATGGACGTTGAAGGTGACATCATCGACGACAACCTGACCAGCGGGATTTGTCACCGTGAGGTTATTAATCACCAACCGTGGTTGTTCGGAAGGTTTCGCTGGTTCCTTCTCGACAACGAGCTGCACGGCACGCCCGACCATCATCTCGGCAAGTTTGTTCTCCGCTTGGTGCGGTTCCGCTTCACCGACGATTTCACCGCGACGCAGCACCGTGATCCGATCAGCGATCTCTCGAACCTCACGAAGTTTATGGGTAATAAAGACGATGGCTTTGCCTTCGTCACGCAGCGAGCGCATGACCGTCATCAACTCATCGATCTCTTGGGGCGTGAGTACCGCAGTCGGCTCGTCAAAGATGAGGTACTTCGCATCATTGGCC
>JBOFIQ010000279.1:0-3385 GCA_051650245.1 Propionibacteriaceae bacterium
GGCTCCATTGACATGATGACGGCAGCCCGTTCCGGTGCGATATGGGCTTGGGCCCAGGTCTGAAGGAACATCGTCAGCGTGCCGCACAGGACCGCCAAGTAGAGCAGCCAGAGCCAGTCGATGGTGGCAGTTGGGATAACGATTCCGCCTGGAATTGCAGCAATCCAGCACATCAGGGCAAGAACAATCATGGTGACGATGCACAGGCTCATAGCATTCTCAGCAGTAGCAAACTCGCCGGTCGCGATGATGTGCCCGCCATAGAAAATCGCAGAGAGCAAGATCAAGAATGAGCCGAAACTTAGGCTGAATCCGCTGCCATTTAAGGAAAAGACCGCCATGCCCAAGGTAGACAAGATGATGGCAAACCAGGTGACTCGCGGCACGCGATGGCGTACGGCAAACCAGCCGATGATCGGAGTCATCACGACATACAGCCCAGTAATGAAAGCTGATGTTGAGGCTGGAGTCGAGGCGATACCAAACGTTTGTAGGAGCTGAGCTGCGCCCCATAAGAGCCCGAGGAAGATCCCGCGACGTAGGGTCTTGCGTGACATGCGGAAATGACGCCAGCCCACTACTGCGAGTACGAGCGCTGAGATGGTGAAGCGCACGGCTAGCATGTCGGCTACCGGCATATGAGCTAAGACGATCTTGAGCGAGAAGAAGGTCGAGCCCCAGAGCATGGCCATAACGATCAGAGCCGTCAGTGCGAGGGGAGCTGCGCGATCCCCTGTGCGTTTCGTGGAAGTAGTCATCAGGCGATGTACAACGTAACTGTCGAACCCTTGGGGGCCTGCTTGCCATCACCGGGATCGGAGTAGCTCACGATTCCGAAAGGCGCAGCGTTGCCGGTGGATTTCGTGACCACCTGGAAACCAGCACTTTGGAGTCGCTTGCTGGCCTCGTCGGTTTTGAGACCGCGAGTAGCCGGAACTGCGACAAGGACTGGGCCCTTTGAGACGACGAAACTGATGGTGTCACCCTTCTTTGCTTGCCCATTCTTGGGCGACTGCGACATGACCGTACCTGCCGCAACGGTATCGCTGTTTTCTTCGGTCACGTTCACGCTCAGCCCGGCGGCTTCTACTGCGGCCTTTACTTCGGTCAACGGTTTCCCAGAGAAATCAGCAATATCAATAGGCTTGGGTCCTTGGGAGATCACCAAGTCGATAGTGGTATCGGGTTTGAGCTTGACACCAGGCTCCTGTGACGCCTGAAGCACAGTACCTTCCGCGGCATCGTCGTAGCGTTTTTCTTGAGTTCCCACGCTCAAATGCGACGCCTGGATAGCATCGATGGCCTTCGCAACGGGAACTCCGACGATAGTCGGCATGAGGTAACGCTCGGCGCCCTTACTGACCCACGCTGTGACGTGGCCATCTTTGGCGATGCTGGAACCAGCATCGGGATTGCTCCTAATCACGGTGCCAGAATCAACGGTTTCGGAGTATTCCTCCAAGAACTCGATGGTGAGGGCGTGAGAATCAGCAGCAGCCTTGGCTTGGTCTCGTGTCAACCCGGACAGCATCGGCACGTCGGTGTATTTACCCGCAGCGTGGTACCACACGGTTGCACCGCCACCACACAAAAGAGCAAGGCTAATGACCGCGAGTAGGACCGTCCGCAATGGATGACGTTCCTTGCGTAACGTGGGAGCTTTGGCCGGAGTCAACGGCTGTCTCGCGGTATGCCGAGAGTCTGTTTCGGTGGCCCATGCTGATGGCTCAGTGGGGGTCCGATGTGAGGAAGTAGTGTCGAAGTCGTCGTAATAGGGCACGCTAGAACCCGCCAGATCCACAGGGGAGATTGGCGTATGCGGGGTGATCCCGATGGGTCCGGCATGCCAGGTGCCGTCGCCGTGCTGCTGGGGGAAATCTATCCCGCTCATCACTTCAGTTGGCTCGGCGAAAGAACCACCGATACGACGCATCTCGGCATCAACGCGGGGATCATTCATGATGCCCTTGTTGTATGTTGCTTGCGCTAGCCGCAGGTGATCGAAGAACACGCCTGCATGAGTCAATCGACGGTTAGGCTCCCGTTGGGTCGCAGCCTGCACCAGGGCATCCACATAAGGCGGAATCGCATGACGTGACTCATGCCAGTTGGTCTTCATGATCGATGACGGGGCAGGGACGTCCTTGTTGCAGTGAGCCCAGGCCACCTGAATGGGGGAGTCGCCGGTGTGCGGTTTACGTCCGGTGAGCAACTCAAACATCATGATGCCAGCGCTGTAGACGTCAGAACGCATGTCAGCAGGACCGTAGGTGACAACTTCGGGGGGAATGTAGCTCACGGTACCGATGACAAGGCCCGCAGCGGTCGTGACGGTATCTCCTGAAATGGCCTTTGCTAGGCCAAAGTCAGCAACTTTGACTTCACCACGGGTTGAGATCAAGACGTTCTCGGGTTTGATGTCACGGTGAATCAACCCAGCGCGGTGCGCTGCAGCGATGGCGGCAAGGACCGGAGTCATCAGATCGAGAACCCGAGCGACCGGGAGCGCGCCGTGGGAGCCAAGGTATTGCCGCAAAGTCTGGCCATGGACGTATTCCATGACGATATAGGGCCGGTTCATGTCCATGCCCTGATCGAAGATCGCCACAACATTGGGATGGGACAACTTTGCTGCTGCGCGAGCCTCGCGCTGGAACTTTTTGAGGAACTCGGGATCATCGCCAAGACCCTCGTGTAGCACCTTAACCGCTACGGTGCGGGCTAACCGTCGATCGGTCGCTTTGTAGACCATCGCCATGCCGCCGCGGGCGACTTTACCGATGATCTCATAGCGGCCGTCGAGGACATGACCCACGAGGGGATCGTGCACGCTCGACGTCGTCACAATGAACTCCAAACACGGTCGGGGGAAGTAAGGCCGTGTCAGCCTGAAGTCCAGAATAAGCGTGCCAGCAAGGAGAATCGTGGCGACACTCCACGGGAGTGACGATCAAATTGTCAGGTGTGGATGATATGGGCACATTTTCCACAGTGATAACAGATTGGCGTGGCCTTCCTAGATTTTTCGGTGTCTGAGCCATGCGTTCGTTACTCTGGATTAGTGACTGTTCTTTTGGGGTTGACTGAGCGCCTTCGCGCCGCTGCGCTTCTTGTTGTTGCCGACGCTGCTGCTTTGGGCGATAAGACCGAACATGCGGTGGACGCGATCTTCGCTGGTGGTGCGCAACTGCTTCTGCTTAGCGTTGCTGGGCTACCGCAAGAGCGGGCTCTTGATGTGCTGGAGCAAGCGCGAGTTCGGGGTCAGCGTAGCCAAGGCATCGTTGTTGTGGGGTCGGATATCCCGCTGGCGACACGCTTCTCTGCTGATGCACTTTTGCTCGGTGATGGTGCGCCAAGTTCGACAAAGGCCCGCCAGGGGCTGTCA
>JBOFIQ010000280.1:0-2656 GCA_051650245.1 Propionibacteriaceae bacterium
CGCCCTGACACAGCACGATGCCAGTGACCCCATCGGCTCCACCTTCCAGACGGACACGACGCGACTGCCACACGAGCGTCTGTACTGGTCCTTTTGGTAAAGTCTCCTCCTCTCGCTTATAGGTATGTGGCTCCGACAAACGCCACGCTGGAACATCACCGGAAACGTCGGTTGGTGTCAGGTTCAGCATGAGTGTCTCCATCAGATTCTGTCCATGAATCACCACGCCGCCGATCTGGCCGGCCCAGCCGGGGCCAATCGGGTAGCCCCTTCCTCCCTTTGCCAGAGGATCCTCTGCAGCGCCCGAACGGATACCAGCCGGGTCGAAAGCGTGTACATGTACGAGCCATCGGGCAGCCTCAGCGGCACTGATGTGTTTGAGCGCATCCCCAGCCCGATTAGTAAAGAAGGGCACCCCATTAGGGACATCAGCGATCAACTTCTCGAGGCCAGATGCCTCACCCTTCGCCGTCCTCAGGTCAGCCACCTGCATAAATGGCCGCTTGGTATCGAATAGCTCGAAGCGATCATGGTTCTCATCCAAATAGGCATTGATCTTCGCTAGATCAAGCCCGTCGATGCGCATCTCTTCCACATCATCCTGATGAGCGAAACCGATGGCATCATGGCAGATCGCGAGCATCAGCCGCAGCAAGGCAAACGCTTGGGTGGGGATTTCGCCTGTAAGCTGAACTAGGTTTTCGGCATTGTTGAAGGCTTCACGTAGCGAAACCTCGCGAACCCCTTCCTTATATTGAGCCAAGATCCAGGGTTCGTCGATCAGATTGAACGTCATTCGGTCACCTCCTCAAGTCCTCGCGCGGGGGTATAGCGGAGCTTCACTGGCCCGCTCCTCCCCACGATCTCTCCTTCAAACACCATGACTCCCTCCTGTTGTTGTGTTATCACTAAAATCGGTTGATTCTTGAGATAGGGGCTGTCCTTCCAACGCCAGCCTTTACGCTGCTCGGACAGCTCCTTTATGAGCCCCTCGAGCCGATCCCCGGGAGTTAACCAGGCAGGTAACTTCACTGTCCACGTGGCAATACGCCGTGCTGTCATATCGTCCAGACGTGAAGACGTATCAATGATCACCGGATCCTCATCCCATGGTGGAGACATTGCCGCCAAGCCCTCTGGATCAACGAGCGCCACGATCACTTCGAGAGACGGCTGCGCGTCGCGCACACCTGCTTGCGCCGCTAGCTCAGAGAAGTCATCAGCGTGCTTCAACCACTGTTTCAAGCCGAGGGTCGCCCTAGGCCTTTCAGAGACTTCGCCAAGAAGCGCACAACCCGCCTTCGTAGCGCTTTCAGCTTCACTATTCGCAAACTCCTCCGCCGCGGCGCTCAACGCCACTGCCCACGCCGAATCGGGAGCCTCGATAGAACCGCTCCCCAGCGCTGCCTGCACCAGTGGTGCGATATCCGTTGGCAATTCCAGCGATGACCCGTGACTCTGTAGTAACAACGCAGTGCGCAACAGATGATGATCGCTATAGATGCGATGACTGCCACCAGATCCTCGCAAAACACCGTCTTCGTCGGGTTCACCGATCACGTGCACGCGCGCTTGCTGGAGTCGTTCAGGTCGCTGATGCCAGCGATGCCGGTGAAGCCGCCCGATGCGCTGGAAGAGAAGATCCATCGGGCAGAGGTCGGTGATGAGCACGTCGAAATCGACATCCAGAGACTGCTCAACGACCTGGGTCCCCACGACGACGGACTTCTCCGGACGCGTACCTAAACCACTCCCCGGCCCATACACCTTCACGAGATTACTGTCCTTGGCAGCACGGTCTGAGGCTAGGAAGCGCGAATGCGTGAGCTCAACAAGAGGAGCAATGTTCGCCTCCTCAATCATCGTCGCAATCCGCTGAGCGTCGCGCACCGTATTGCGCACGACGAGCGCACACCCGCCGTCAGCCAATTCTTCACGCAGTGTCTGCAGAATGGCGGCGTCGTCGTCTGGAATCCAGTCCCAAAACACTTCGCGAGGATCAACCTTTGCCTCTACCGCAAGCGTCTGCGCCTTTGAACGGGAGCGGTCAACCCAGGTGAGGCAGGGATAGCCGCTCGCCTGCGGAACCTCGTCGACGTCGGGGGCATAGGCCCGGATCATAGCCTCTTTACGTTCGTGCGTCAGCGTCGCAGAAAGTAAGATCACCGGTGAGCGATAGTTCCCCAGCCAATGCAACATCCGGTCCACGTATTGATTCATATATGTGTCTGAGGCATGGCATTCGTCGACGATCAGGACTTTCCCCGCGAGGGCCACATGACGGACCATAAGATGTTTCTGCTCAAGGGCAGCCATCAGCGGCTGGTCGATGGTGCCAACGCCGAACGTGCTGAGCAGCCGACGCTTCCGCCCGCGGAACCACTCATGCGCGACAACAGAGCTCAGACCTTCAGTCGCTGGATCGTGATCGTTCTCGCCATCATCATGCACAGCCTCTGCAGCCTGCATGGTCCGCTGATCGAAGCGCGGAGTCTCACCCCTAGCCTCGTCCATCGCGTCCACATAAGCGGAGTAGAGCGGATTGAGCCGAGCCTTGCCGTGGGCGAGCGTCATGGCCCATGCCGGGACGTCGGCCATTTCCTCGGGCAGCCGATTGATCCACTTTTCGACGCGCGCGAACATGGCGTCTGTAGTG
>JBOFIQ010000281.1:0-16022 GCA_051650245.1 Propionibacteriaceae bacterium
CCAGTTTTAGCGCGTTACCGTCGCTATTGAGACACCTCGCCGCCTAGAGTGGCGGGGTGTCTGGTCTGGTGAATGCAGTGAAATCAAAGCCGTCCGCGGTCTTGTTGGTCGTCCAATTACTCGGGATCGTGTTGTACCCCTTCCTGGAAACCGGAGCGCATGCAGGGGTTACCAGCGGGGTCTTTGGGGTATTTGGCATGGTCGTGCTGGGGCTAGCGATCCTGGCGGTTCGTCCGACGCCTGCGCTGACCTGGATTTCAGTGCTCTTAGGCGCTCCGATTGTGGTTCTGACCGTCATCGAGATGGTGACGCATCAAGCTCAGCCGTGGCATTGCCTCAATGATGCGTTGCACGTCGTGTTCTATCTGTGGACCGGGTTAGCGCTTGTTCGCTACATGTTTACCGATACCACGGTTAGCCGAGATGAGATGTGGGCGACGGGCGCGACCTTCACCGTCTTCGTGTGGGCCTTCGCCTATGGCTATTCGATCTGCCAATACTTCTTCCCCGGGTCATTTCAGCATGAGCTGACGTGGATGGAATGTTTGTTCTTGTCGGGGACGACGATGACGAATACGGGGCTATCGGATCTCGTTCCGATCCGGCCGCATGCACGTTCGATCGTGTTGCTCCAGGAGATTGCGGGGATCTTCTACTTGGGCCTCGTTGTCGCGCGACTGACCAATCTTGGGTCAGCGCGCGACAAGAGCACCGATTAGCTGCAGGCCGCACGAAGGGTGCGAACATCCTGATAAATGCGGTTGAGGAGACCAGCCTTCTGAACTAGGGGTAGGGGCTTTCCCAGCATGTATGATGGCGTATAAGACACAACGTCATACGAACTTGGGGAGGCTTGCTGTGGGGCTGCTGATCCATTCCAACGCCCTCAAGCATGGCCTCACCGAGGACCAGTTGCGGCAGGCTTACGATACCGGCGCAGCAACGGCAAAGGTTCGGGACCGCGACCAACACAGCGACCCGACCCGGTGGGCGACTATCGGCATTGATGCTGCCGGGCGTCCTATCGAGCTGGTGTTCATCCTCACCGACACCGGCCCGCTGATCTTCCATGCCAACTACTGCACCAATGGCTTTCGAAAGGAGCTGACCCGATGACCACCTATACCGCCTCTACCGGCCAGACATTCACCGATGAGGACCTCCTGCGCTGGGCCGACGACGCCGAGAATGGCTTCCCTGGCAGCACTGTCGAATCCACTCAGCCCCGTGCCTGGGAACTCGAGACCGATCCCATGGTGCCAGTCACCATTCGTATCCCCGCAGGGATGCTTGCCCAGATCCGCAAGCGCAACACCAACACCAGCACCTTTGTGCGGGCAGCTATCGCCCAAGAACTTCACCGCTCCAGCGTCTAATGGGCCTCGTTGTCGCGCGACTGACCAATCTTGGGTCAGCGCGCGACAAGAATTGCCAACTAACTGGCGGTGAGGTAGTTAAGCTCTGCCGGTGTGCGTCCCAAGGCAGCAGCAGTACGCGCTTTGTCGTCAGAGGTGGCATGATCACGAACCATCGCGGCATACGGCGCAGTATCGGCATAGATGGCTTGGGTGAGCGGATTACGCTTCAGCGTGACGATCCGGTAGATGTGACGGGCAAAGACGACGACGTTGACGAGTAAGGACAGCGCTGAAACGAGCAGCATCGCAGTCGGGTTATGGGCTGACCTGTGCGCAAAGATCGAGTCCTGCGTCAGGTGTGGGAACGTCAAAACAACGGCCGACCACAGTGTGAGCGTGTAGGCCCGGTACTGGATCCACGCACCACGGCCAAGTTTCATGAAGGCCGGGATGGTGCAGGCGGCGAGTAGTGCAACACCGGAATACCAGGCCCGATCAGCAAGGCAGTTGTAGGCATAGGCAAAGTTCCAGACGTCATATGCCACGATCCAGCCAACCGTGAGGTCACCCCACATAATGGCTTTGGTGGGTTCCTTCTTGGAGACGAAGATGCCACACCAGCCTGAGATCGCCAGCAGGTTCAAGATGCCCGCGATGCCATTGAGGATGTTCCATGGGCCACCCCACGTCACCATGCCCTGAGTGGGATCAACGCCATGAATACCAAAGCACTGGAAGTCGCGCACGACCGCTTCAGCAATGTTGAGCGCCAAAATGGCCGGTGGAATCAAGAGATACCAGCGGTTGAATCGCAATTTCTTCACGTATTGCAAGGCCACCAAGCACAAGCTGCCAGCCAAGGCAGAGTACTGCTTGACGACAGGGAACCAGCCTGCGGAGTTTGTCCCCTTCGTGGAGTAAGGCCACCAGAAAACCGTCAGCAAGATTGGCGCGATGATGAAGAACACAACGACGGCCGTCTTACTGCGTTGAATCAGCCAGGCGGTGAGGGCTAGGGCACACGTTGCAATGAGCAACATGGCCCAATCCCACCACTGGCCGGCCTCGAAGAAGAACAGGGTCGAGTACGGCGGTTTCATAGGATTGATTTACTCCGAGTCTTTGTTTGCGGGCTTGCCCCAACCAGGCAAGTAGCTCTTCTCATGCTTTTGACGGATTTGCTCAGCCCAGGAGAACTTCGGCTCGCTCCAGTTCTCAAAGTACTGATCGTCGATGATGCCCTCCCACGGGTTGCCAGCGTCCTTCGGTGGCCAGTTGGCATCCTCAGTGCGGGGCTCGCGGATCTCCTTGACGGCCGGGCACTGACGTCCGTAGCGCATCCACTGGGTGTAGGTCTCTTCGAACAGCGGGGTGCCGTCCCAACGGCCAGCAGGAGTCTCTGACGTGAAGAAACGTCCGCCAAGAACGCCACGCATGAACTTACCGGTCCACTGCTCCTTCTTGCGGAACTCAGCAACGCGCTTGACGTAAAGGTTCTGCATGTGGGTCATGCAGCCGCCGATCAACTCAATGTTGATCCAGTTGATGGCCTTGGGTAACGGAGTGTCTGGCTCGTAGCCGATGCGCCAGTGGTTAATCATGCGGGTCCGGTTGCCCTTGAGCGGGATAAAGACGAAGCTCCAGGCGACGGCGTAATGCTTCATCGTCGGGTAGCGGAAGGCATAAGCGCCAGGAGCAGCCGGGGGATTCTTGGTATCGACCCACTGGGTGAGGTACTTACCCGGCACGATGTCGGTCCATTCCATTGACATGCCATGGAAATCGAAAGCTGCGACATCGCCTGCGACGAGTGAATCGGGCTGCTGGAACTCCTCTTGGAGTTCGTAGGAGTTGTAGAACGGCAACCGGGCAAAGCTGCGCTCCAAGAACTCTGAGCTAAATGAGCCCGACTTATCGCAGCCGATCTGCTTCATGATGCGCCAGACGGCGTAGGCCGGGGCATCAATATCGATGGCATAGGTCGAGGAGTAGGCATTGGCGTAGTTCGCGTCAATGAGATCGTCGGATGGGTAATGCCAGGCTTGCTCAGCAGGGGTTGCTTTGCCGCTGAACTGGCTAAAACCCACCATTCCTGCGAGGACGCCTGCAGAACCGCCTGCAACCCATTTCCACCATGACATTATTTTGGCCTTCCGCTGAGATGGAGTTTTCGGAGTTGGCTCTCGCCTTTACTCGCGATTTCTTATACCTTAGCCTGGGCTGGTGCAGAAGCATAGACCTCAATTGTGGGTGAGATAGTCCCACATCACTAGGGAAGTTGATTGTTGTGAACTTATGGCTATGGGAGGCTGGCACGCCAAGCGTCTACCTCATCTGGTTCGCCGTTTTGGTCGCTCAGATCGTTGTCGCTGAAATTAATCGTCGATGGAACTGGACGGTCTTCGTGCTGTGGACCATCGGTGGCGTTGCACTGATGCCCTATGCCGCGATCCATGGCACACCCATGGTGGGTTGGTTCCCCTTCGGTAAGTACGTCATCATGGTCGCGACGGCCACGATGACTGGTTTCCTGCTGTGGTACGGCAAGCGCAACCCAGTGAAAGCGCGCCGTTATGCGATCTGGTTCGGTATTGCGCTGTGGGTGGGGCTAGCTGCCAACATCATGGAAGCCAATATCCGTGACCTCACGATCTTCTTCGAGCGCGACACCTACTATGCCTGTGGTGCTGATTGGCAGTGTCTGCAAAGTATCAATGCGAATCACAGCATCGACATGATCGCGGGCCTGCCCGAGTCACGTGGAGTCACCGCGCCGCTTCATTCGCCTGAGTGGTACCAAGGCGTTGCCGCGAACTTCGCTGCACACCACGTCGGTATTGATCCTGCTACCGGATTCCGCACGATTGGTGGTTTCTGGAATATCGTGACCGCGATCGCGGGCTTGCTCAACATCATCACTATCACCGGCTTGGGCAAGATCTTTGTAACCTCCAACCCGAAGCAGAAGGTCAAGGGTCTGATCTGGGTCGATATGGTCTGGCCCTGGGTTATCGCCTATGACCTGTGGAACCACGCCTTCCTCTACAACTCGCTATCGGATTACACCTGGTACTGCACCCTGGCGCTGCTCTTGGCCTGCACCATCCCGGCCTTTACCTGGGCTAAGGGGCAATGGATTTGGTTCCGGTGCTTCACCCTCATGTTCTGGATCGCGGCCAACAACATCGTGCCGGAATTACTCGTGCCACCTAGCTCCATGACGAACTTCTCGACGATGAGCGCACCGGCAAATATCATGTGTGCGGTTGCTGCCTTGGCCTTTAACGTTGGGCTCTTTGGCTACTGGCTCTACAAGATCATTCGTCATCGACGTAATCCGCTGACCAACTGTCTGTACTTCGAGATGAAGGAGTTCCGCGAGATCGTCACAGCTCACGCTGATGACCGCGATAAATACTTCCTCACCGACGCTATTGCCCAGACCCCCATGGAACTCGGTTTTGCCCCCGATAGCCCCCAGCCTCCGCGTGATGGTTTCGTCGGAGTTTTGCCGTGGTGGAAGGCAGACAAGCGTTATGCAAAGCCGCGCACCCCGCTGACGGCAGACCCGGCACTGGTGGCACGGGGAGTGGTAGCGGACCCAGCGTGGGATGTTCTGGCAGAAAACTTCGACAGACCCGTCGACGTCGCGTAAACTTGGCCGGGTGCCAACTGGACCATCATCCGGTGCGACAGGCGGCACACCGCATAACCCTCCTGTCACGGGAAATCCTCGTGACCGTTTTAGTCCGTAGGAGGTGGGGTAAAGAACATGCGCAAGTACGAAATCATGGTCATCATCAATCCTGATGTTGACGAGCGCCAGGTCACTCCGATGATGGAGAAGCACCTGCAGGTCATCACCAACGCTGGCGGCACTGTCGACGGCATGGATGCCTGGGGCAAGCGCAAGATGGCTTACGACATCGCCAAGAAGTCGGAAGGTATCTACGTAGTTCTCATGCTGACCGCTGAGCCGAAGGATATTCAGGAGCTCGACCGTCTCATGACGATCGACGAAGCAATCCTGCGTACCAAGGTTCTCCGTCTCGACGCTAAGTAAGCGTTCGAGGTTGTGAGAAAGACTCTGGTGAATCCAGCCACAGTCGTGGCAGGCTTTACTCCAGACTTTCTTTAACTCATTTCGACATCGTTCGGAGTCACACATGGCAGGCGAAACCACCATCACCATCGTCGGTAATCTCACCGGTGATCCAGAACTGCGCTTCACCCCATCGGGGGCCGCGGTCGCGAACTTTACTGTCGCGTCCACGCCGCGCACTTTCGACCGTCAATCCAATGAATGGAAAGACGGCGATGCGATGTTCCTCAACTGCTCGGTATGGCGTCAGGCGGCTGAAAATGTCGCTGAGTCGCTGACCAAGGGCATGCGAGTCGTCGTTCAGGGTCGTCTCAAGTCGCGTAGCTACGAAACCCAGCAGGGTGAGCGTCGCACGGTCTTTGAGGTAGACGTGGACGAGGTGGGTCCGTCGCTGCGCTATGCCACGGCCAAGGTCGCTCGTGCAACGGGCAATCCTGGCGGGGGTAATGGTGGCGTCGGTGGCTGGTCATCAGGCCAGTCGCAGGGCTACTCCAACTCCGCACCGTCGAATAACCGCGGCCCAGCCGCGGACCCGTGGGCTCAGGCACAGAGCGAAGAGCCTCCGTTCTGATCCCATACCGGTTCTTAACCGGTTTTCGAAATCCATTAGGCACATTCCGGCGCAAGCCGGGCTCGAAAGGAGAGCACCACAATGGCCGATCGGCGTAAGCCCAATAAGTCGATGAAGAAGGTCGCCCCCGTCAAGGCGGTCAAGATCGGAAACATCGATTACAAAGACATTGCGACACTTCGCAAGTTCATCTCTGAGCGCGGCAAGATCCGCGCCCGTCGTGTTACTGGCCTGTCCGTTCAGGAACAGCGCAAGGTAGCGACGGCCGTTAAAAACGCTCGCGAGGTAGCTTTGCTGCCTTACGCGTCGACTGCTCGCTAAGGAGGCTAGAGATGAAGCTCATTCTCACCACTGGCGTGGAGCACCTCGGCGCTCCTGGCGACGTTGTTGAGGTCAAGGACGGCTACGGCCGTAACTTCCTCATCCCGCAGGGTCACGCGATCCGTTGGTCTCGCGGAGGCGAGTCGCAGATCGTCGACATCAAGCGCGCGAAGGCTGCCAAGGAAATCCGCGGCATTGACCACGCCAAGGAGGTGCGCACTTCGCTGGAGGGTCTGACCGTCGAGCTCCCCGTGCGTGCGTCGGAGGCTGGCAAGCTGTTCGGTTCGGTTACTCCGGCTGAGATCGCTGTTGCGGTCAAGAAGGCTGGCGGTCCGGCAATCGAAAAGCGTTCGATCCGTATCCCGAAGCCGATCAAGACCCTGGGCTCGCACCAGGTCGAGATCGCTCTGCATGAGGCCGTTAAGGCGCACATCCCGGTGCAGATCGTCGCCGCGAAGTAACTCGCAGCACAAAGTAATTCCCGAGTGGGGCCAGAGCAATCTGGCCCCACTCGTTGATGTGTAAGAGAGGCTTACATCCCCGTGGTGGGACTAAAATGCGCGAAGCATACGACGGTGCAAAGAAAAATGCAACGCTCGAAATGCCGTTCGGGTAGGCCACAGGCGCTAACTCGCGTAGACTTACCTGGTGAATACGGAAGAAAGCTTGACGAAAGCAACTGATCAAGACGATGCCCAACCCGTCGTCTTTGCCGATCTCGGACTCGATGCGCGAGTCCTCAAGGGCCTCCAGGCTCTTGGTTGGGAAGCCCCCTCGCCGATCCAGGCGCAGACCATCCCGCCACTGCTGGATGGTTTCGACGTCATTGGTCTGGCGCAAACTGGTACAGGCAAGACCGCTGCGTTCGCGCTGCCCATCCTGTCCCATCTCGATAACAAGCCGGGTAAGCCCCAGGCACTCATCATGGCCCCGACCCGCGAGCTCGCGCTCCAGGTCGCTGAGGCTTTTGAATCACTAGGCTCGCACCTACCCAAACTGCATGTGTTGCCGATCTACGGCGGCCAGTCCTACGGTGTTCAGCTATCCGCGCTTAAGCGTGGCGTCCATGTCGTCGTCGGTACCCCTGGTCGCATCATTGATCACATTGAAAAGGGCACCCTTGACCTCTCCGAGATCCGTTACTTGGTTCTTGACGAGGCCGACGAAATGCTGCGCATGGGGTTCGTTGAGGACGTCGAGCGCATCATGGAAGAAACGCCTGAAGACAAGCAGGTAGCGCTCTTCTCTGCGACGATGCCCGCACCGATCAAGCGCATCACCAAGAAGTACCTCAAGGACCCTGTCGAGATTTCAGTCAAGGGTAAGACCAAGACCTTGTCGACGACATCGCAGCGCTTCCTTGTGGTCTCCTACATGCAAAAACTCGATGCGTTGACCCGCATCTTGGAGGTCGAAGATTTCGACGCCATGATCGTCTTCGCGCGCACCAAGCAGGACACCGAAACGATTGCCGAGAAACTGCGTGCTCGCGGGTTCTCCGCCGCCGCGATTAACGGTGACATGGTGCAGGCGCAGCGTGAGCGGACCGTCAATCACCTCAAGGACGGCAAGCTCGACATCCTCGTGGCTACCGATGTCGCGGCCCGTGGCCTCGACGTTGATCGCATCTCCCACGTCGTGAACTTCGACTTGCCGCTGGACCCAGAGTCCTACGTGCACCGTATCGGCCGTACTGGCCGCGCGGGGCGCGAGGGCAAGGCCATCTCCTTCGTTACCCCTCGGGAAAAGCGTTTGCAGGGCACGATTGAAAAGTCGACCAAGCAGCCCATGACCCAAATGCAGCTCCCCAGCGCTGACAAGGTCAATGATGCGCGTATCTCGAAGTTCCATGATGCGATCTCGGAGGCGTTGAAGTCAGACCGGCTCAAAGAGTTCCATGATCTGGTCATGCGCTACGAAGAGACCAATGACACGACGGCTGAGGATATTGCGGCTGCATTGGCGGTCATGGCTCATGACGGGCGTTCGCTGCTGCTAGAGGATGTTCCCGAGCCGATGCGTAAGCCGCGTCGTGAGGATCGTCCAGAGCGCGGAGAGCGGTCGGAGCGATTCGAGCGTCGTAGCGACCGTGGTGGTGACCGTGAGGATCGTCGGGGTGGTCGTTTCGATCGCGAGGAGCGTCGTGGACGTCGCGATGAGGACTTCGGCGGCAACCGAGAAGATCGTCGTTCGCGTGAGTTTGATCGCGGCGACCGTGGCGGTAATCGTCGCTTCGCCCCGTACCGAATCGCCGTGGGACGTCGCCACAAGATCATGCCGCGCCATATCGTCGGGGCCATTGCCAATGAGGCGGGGCTGTCACGTGATGATTTCGGTCGAATTGATATTCAGATCGATCACAGCATCGTGGAATTGCCGGTCGATCTCGACCGTCGCTCACTACAGTTGCTGGAAGCGACTCGGATTTCAGGCAAGCTCATCGAGATCCGTCCTTACCAGGAACGCGCCCCGCGCAAGGATCGCCGCGAGTACTAGGACATCGCAATAAAAATCTCGCGTGGGCTGCTCGAAAGTGAGCAGTCCACGCGAGATTTTTGCGTTATATGAATAGCCTGGGATTCCATATCCCTCGAATTACACCTATGTTATTTGTCCCCAACTGGGGATAAGCCTGTGGATAACTTTGGGGGATTAGCTTGACTGGGTCAGCCGTGCCAAGGCTTCGACGACGTCTTCACGGCGAAGATCTTGACGCAAGATCAACCAGTCAAGGCCCGCGCTGAGCGTAGCCCCAACGATTGCTGAGGCTTGGACCTCAGCCAGCGGACGGTAGTCCTCTCCGCGTTCTTCCACAAGGTTGTTGGTCAAAGGATCAGTGATCGTGGAACGCCAGCGAGCTACTCCATCCAGCCAGGATTTATCGGAGCGGAACATCTGGCTCATCATGAGTTGAGCGACGTCGGTGTGTTCTTCCATTTCGCTCAGCAGCGCCTCAGCAATGGCCCGGCGCCCTTGTGCGCCGGGACCGCTTGCTGCTGCTTCTTCGATCCGCTCGTGCAATCGCCTGATATGGAAGGCCATCAACTCCTGAGTCAGGACATCCTTGCTCGCGAAGTTGTAATAGATCGAGCCCTTGGCAATGCCAGCTTTAGCGGCGATGTCATCGACCGATGTCGCCGTTACCCCGTGCCGCGCAAAGAGCGCGAGCGCGGCATCGAGGATGGCGACCTTGGTATCTGAGCGACGTAACTTACGCCCATCGACCTTTTCTGGTGTGCTCATGGCCCTTGACCTTACAGGCTCAGCGCCGGGTGGAGACGGCTGACGGTCCAGGTCCGCTTCGCTGTGCAAGCGATTGAGGAGCCAATGAGGCTGGTCACGAGGATAGTTCCCATGATGGCGACTGCGAGCCAGAAACGGCCATCAACGCCACCGGTGATTGCTTCACGCATACCAATAACCGAGTATGTCATCGGCATGAAGGGATTGATCGCACGGAGGAAACCAGGCTCAGTCTCAATCGGGTAAGTGCCCGAACAAGAAGCCAACTGCACCATGAGGAACACGATGATGATGACCTTGCCAGCGGCTGAGCCAAAGGCGATCTGGAGGAACTGCTGCAAGGCCATGAAGGCAAAGCAGATAAGCAACGTGATGCCGACGGTTGCCGCAACATTGGCGATCTTGATCCCGATAGCGAAATGCATCACTGTCAGCATGATCAACACCTGTCCAATGGCAAGCAAGAGTGCCGGATTCAGGGAGCCCCAGGCGGTACGGAAGCCATTAACCGATGTCATGAGCGCACGGGTCTGCAGCGGACGTAGCAAGAGCCAGGTAATGAGGCAGCCAACCCAGAGCGCGAGTGAGATAAAGAATGGGGCAAAGCCTTCACCCCAGCTACCAGCCTGGTTCACGTATTCTGCGCCCAATTCAACGGGGCTCGATACGGTCTTGGCTCGCTCTTCCCGGAGAGTGGTGGAGTCATTGGGAATCTGGTCTTGGCCCTTCTTCAGCTCAGCACCAAGCTGGCCTGCGCCGTCGGTGAGCTGCTGAGTGCCATCGACGAGTTCGGGCGTCTTGTCCTTGAGCTGTGTGGTGCCGTCATTGAGCTTGGCCGTACCATCGGCAAGCTGCTGAGCACCAGTGTTGAGAGCGTTAATGCCGTCAACGAGCGCGGGGATCTTGGCCGCAAGTTGACCAACACCACCGTTGAGCTTGTGGCCACCGGCATCGATCTGAGAAACACCGTCAGCCAACTGAGCCGCACCGTCAGACATCGCCGATGCGCCCGTGCTCAGCGCGGCTGCGCCCGAGTCAAGCTTGGCTGCACCAGCAGCGAGGGCATCAACCTTGGGCTGCCCAGCGCTCAAACCCGACGACAACTGAGACGCGCCGGCATTGAGCGATGCTGCTCCGCCACCGATAGGGCCAGTGGCTGCGGTCAAAGCGTTGATCTTGGCCAGATAACCCTGTGCTGTGGCGGTATCGCCAGCCGCAAGAGCGGCATTGGCTGCTGCAGAGAGCTGGTTGAGCGAGGTGATACCACTGCTGAGCTTCGCGCTGCCATCGGCAAGGCTGCTCGCACCAGCGGCGGCGGCACCATACTGCTGCTGAAGTTGTGACAACCCAGCATTGAGCTGTGAGCTACCCGAGGCGACCTGCTGGGCACCGCTGGCAAGCTGCTGCGACGACGACGTCAAGGTGGGCATCTTCGCATTCAATGTATCGAGCGCGGTTGATAGCTCCTGGGAGCCGGCTGAGAGTTGAGTGACACCGTCGGCAAGCTGCGGTGTCTGCGCTGCGGCCTGTGCAATACCGTCAGCAAGCTGATGAGCACCGTCATTGACCTGGGTCGCGCCGTTGTTGAGCTGCACGGCAGCCAAGTTGAGCTTGTCGGCGCCCTCCTTCGCTGTGGTGAGACCATCCTTAAGACGGAATGCGCCATCGGAGGCATTGCCTAGGCCCTTACGGACATCACCAAGGCCGACGAGCAAAGTATCAGCGGCCTGTTCGCCTGCCGATTCGCTCACGACGGTACGGATCTGCGACATCGCTGACTTGCCAAGCGTCGAGGCGAGGAACGAGTTGGTGTCGTCGTAGGTCACGCTGATGGAGGCAGCATGCGGGCTCGAACCACCGGCAGAGGCCAGCGACTCAGAGAAGTCCTTGGGGATGGTCACGGCGAAGTAGTACTCGCCTGACGTGACCCCGGCGGCTGCGTCCTGCGCCGACACCAAGTGCCAGCCCAGCGGGTGCTTGTCGATGAGCTTGTCGACGACCTGCTGGCCAGCTTTGAGCTCTTTGCCTTGGGACGTCGCACCCTGGTCTTCATTCACCAGCGCGACAGGAAGCTGATCGAGGCGATCGGTCGGGGACTTGAATGCCCAGACATACATGGCGCCGTAGAGCAGCGGGATCAGGAGCAGCACGACGATTGCTGCACGGGTAATGGGGGCTTTGGCGAACCGCTTGAGTTCGGTGCCGTGGGAAGTCCAAGCAAACATGGTGGGATGCTCCTAGACGAGCGAGATGTGGGTAAGGATGTCGGAGCCCCAGCCAAGGCGGGTGGCCTCGCGAGGGTTGGTAGCAGAGACGACGACGGTGACGCCGGTCTCGCTGATGGCGCGAAGGCGCTGCCATACGGCATCGCGGGCTTCGAGCTCATGGAGTTGATCGATCTGGTCAACGACGAGGATCTGCGGCTTGCTCATCAGCGCCAGCGCTAACCGCAACAGCAGGTTCTGTGCTTCGTCCAGCTCGTGGATTCGGGTTTTGGCGGTGGGGGCTTCGATGTCGCCAAAGGCTAGAGCAAGAAGCTCGGCGGTTTCGGCATCGCGGGGCTCGCGGACGATGGAGTACCACGGCGCCAGCCAGGCTTTGCGCTCACGCAAAGTTGCGGTGACGGTGACTGCCTCATCAAGATCGTCAAGGCCGAGAATACCGACGGCTGAACTGGCATGCTGCACGGCATTACGCCCCAGCGGGAGCTTATGGCCCAGGACCGTCAGGGTTCCTGACGACGGGCGTAGGCGCCCGACGAGAGCGAGCAAGAGCGAGGTCTTGCCGGATCCGTCGGGGCCGGTAATGAGCGTGATGCCATTGTGGGCAATGTCGAGGTCGATGGGGCCAAAAACTGGGCCACGGCCACCTTTTTTAGTGAGGGCGCGCGCGGAAATTGCCAGGTCGGCTGTCGCGACGCTGCGAGTTGGTTCACTCACGGGTTATTACTCCTCGATTGGTCTGTACCAGTTAAGAGTAACAGAACTGACCGGTCAGTTCAAAAACATTGTGGTGGTATTTCTTGAGTCGTCATTATTTTCGTGAAAAGCCCGTGTAAGAGGGACTAATCCTCGGGAAGGGGGAACTCGTCAGGGGAGCCAGGCAGCTGGACGAAGAACTCCGCGCCCCCAGACTCGGCGCGATCAGCCCACACGTCGCCGCCATGCGAGCGGATGGTGTGGGTCACGATAGAAAGCCCCAGGCCGGTACCCGGAGTGTTGCGGGCCTTATCTGAGCGGTAGAACCGGTCAAAGATATGCGGCAGGTCCTCTTCGGTGATGCCAGGGCCTTCATCAGCAATCCGAATAAGCCCATTTTCCATAGCCAAGCGGATGGTGCCTCTCGCCGGGGAGAACTTCACAGCGTTATCCAAAAGGTTAGTGATAGCGCGTTCTAAGCTGCCCGGATCACCGGTGAGATACCAAGGCTCAGTCTGAATATCGAAGTGCAAGTTCGGGCCGCGACGTTTGGCTCGTTTGACGGCGCGTGCGACCACATCGGCGACATTGACCTTCTCTGGTGCCGGTGCGACTTGCTCTTCACGCGATAGCTGCACCAGATCACCAACCAAAGTAGTGAACTCAGAGAGTTGGCTGGCAACATCGTGGAGAATCTCGCCGCGAGCGCCCTCAGGCAACATGCCCGATTTATCATCGGCAACCAATAACTCGACGTTGGTACGCATCGACGTCAGTGGGGTGCGCAACTCGTGGCTGGCGTCAGCAATAAGTCGGCGCTGACGTTCTCGCGATGACTCCAACGAATAGAGCATCGTATTGAAGTTTCGGGCCAGATCAGAAAGCTCATCAGTGCCATGAGCCTCGATGGTCTGGAACTGATCGGTTTCGGTGACGTGTGAGACTGCTTCCGACAACTGTCGCACAGGCGTCAGCCCTTGCCGCGCAACAAATGACCCCACGCCCCAGGCGACAGCCGCCATGCTGACACCGAGCAGCGCCATGACCCAGCCCAACTGAGTCAAGGTGTTCTGTGTCGGGGTGAGATCACGGGCAATGATGAGTGCCTGATCGCTACATCCCGAGGCATCCGAAGGATGTCCAATGGGGCCAGACATGGGGGCGACAGCGAGCGGCACTGCGACGATACGGTAGCGATGCCCATCACTGCCATGTCCGGTGCGGGTAGAGAAGCCCCGGTCAGTTCGGGCAATGGCAAGTTCGTCGGAGTCCAGCTCAATACGTACCGTCGTGCCTTGAACCTCATGGAGCGTGTTGTCTGCCTGGAGCAGCATGGCATTGATATTGGCGGTGTGAAGCGCGTCCGAGTTCAAGCCACCCATGTTTTGTATGTCATTGCAGATCGGCTCGGCCGACAGCGACGCGATATTGATGAGTTCTTTATCGAGCTGGCGATACATCGAAAACCGGGTGATGAGGTACCCGGCAAAACCGGAGGCGAAGATCCCAAAAGCCACGCCAAAAGCCGTCAGCCAGGCAAGTCGGCGCTGGAGCGTGAGGTGGGTAAGCCGCTCCCACGTAGCCATTACGGTGCAGTTTCGCGCAGGACGTAACCGACACCGCGCACGGTGTGGATCAGTCGAGTTTCGCCGTCAAACTCGGTCTTGCGACGCAGATAACCGATGTAGACCTCAAGTGAGTTCGCCGTCGTGGGGAAGTCAAAACCCCAGACCTCGTTCAGCAGCCAACCACGCTCCAAGACCCGGCGAGGCCGCTCCAAGAAGGTCTGGAGCAAGGAAAACTCGGTGCGAGTCAGACTGATCTTGTGCCCAGCCCGCGTGACCTCGCGCGTCGTGAGATCAAGAGTGAGGTTTTCAAAGGTCAATGTTTCGGGAGCATTATCTGCTCCGGCGGGGCGCTGCCGACGGGTCAGGGCACGTAGTCGGGCGAGTAGCTCCTCCATAGAGAAAGGCTTAGCCATGTAGTCATCGCCGCCAGCGTCAAGACCATCAACCCGGTCATTGACTGAGTCGCGTGCGGTGAGAACAAGGATCGGGACGTCGTTGCCGGAGGCCCGCAACATACGGGTAGTCTCTAGCCCATCAAGGCGCGGCATCATCACGTCCATGATGACGGCGTCTGGGCGCGAGGAACTCAGTTTGGCCAGCGCTTCGAGTCCATCGGCGGCGGTTTGAACCTCATACCCCGAGTACCCAAGTGCGCGGGCCAGGGAGTCCCTGACACCTTGATCGTCGTCGACGACGAGAATCTGCATAGAACCAAGTTTGTCACTTTTGGACGAGAAACGCTCGTTACACCCCTAGGTAGCGGGTGCAAAGAGCCGTACTCAGCGGGTTTTGCGCGCGATCAGGTTGGCATAACTGTTGCCTGGCTCACCATCGCAGCAGTCTTATCCGTTGGGCGTGTTGCGGTGTCGTTGTGGGCCAAGGACCAGGGTGGCTCCCAGCCCGATGAGCCACAACATAGTGCAGACGAGTGCGACGCGGTTCCAGGCGCCGCTAGCCCAGGCCCAGCCACCGACATAGCCCATGCTGGATGCGCCGACGTAGTAGAAGAAGAGGTAGAGCGAGGTCGCCTGTCCCATACCATGACCATTGCGCTGTGCGTGAGCAGTGACCCAGCTTGATGCCACCCCGTGCGTAGCAAAGAAGCCCATGGTGACTCCGGCAACACCGAGCAGGACCAGACTCAAAGGGGTAGCCAAGGTCAGCAAGGTCCCCAGCAAGCCGAGTACGAGCGCACCCCGCACGACCCAGAGCGGGCCGCTTTGATCGGCCATGCGGCCAGCGCGAGCTGACGCCCATGAGCCGCACAGATACATGAGGAAGATCAGGCTCATAATGCCAGAGGCAAGGAAATACGGGGCTGCGACCAGGCGGAAGGTGACAGCGTTAAAGATGGCATTCAATGCGCCCATGGAGATAAGCCCAATGAGATTGAGCGCGAGTAGACGTCGATCGCGCAGAGCCAACCACGTACGTCGTGCCAGGGCACGCGGGGCCAAGGGCTGTGGCTGGAAACCACGCGATGCCGGGATCAGGAACCAACAAGCGATTCCACAGGCCAACGCCAATAAGCCGACGCAGACAACGGCCCACCGCCAGCCGCACAGATCGTCGATGATGCCTGCGACGAGTCGTCCCGCCATGCCGCCAATCGCAGTGCCGCCGATGTAACGTCCGGTGGCCCGGGCGATAGCGTGAGGGTCGATTTCTTCGCGGAGATAGGCCACGGCGACGGCGGGAAGCCCGGCAACGGAGATACCGACCAGGGCACGCAGAACTAAGACAGCATTCCAGCTGGGTGCCAGCCCAACGCCGATGGTAAGTAACGCCGACAGGAGGAGCGACCAGCGCATGACGGTAACGCGCCCGATGGAATCAGAGATCGGGCCGAGGAAGAGCAAGGTCACGCCAAGCGCAATCGTCGTGACGGACATCGATAGCGCGGCTTGGGGCGGTGTAAGACCAAAGGAACTACGTAGCGTT
>JBOFIQ010000282.1:0-4662 GCA_051650245.1 Propionibacteriaceae bacterium
AACGTGACCGACAGTCAGCAAAAGATTCACGCCATCACGATATGGGCAAGATGGTCAATGACCTCTCTGCGCTAGCTGCGACCTCCCCAGCTATGGCCCTGATGTGTGATGAGTTTCTCTCCAAGTTGCAAGGAGAGCACGGGGAAGAACTGAGTGAACGGTACTTCTCCTTGTTGCTGACGTCCTTGTTGGAGGGTCTGGTTCATGTTGTGCTCCCGCTACAACAACGGAGTACCGCGAACTAGGGGTATAAGAAAAAGTAATAGCCTTGATCAGCAATTGCTAATCAAGGCTATTGTTCGTAGCGGGAATAGGATTTGAACCTATGACCTCTGGGTTATGAGCCCAGCGAGCTACCGAGCTGCTCCATCCCGCGTCGGTAATACCTACTCTAGCGGACTTGTGGGCAATTACCAAATCGGGTGTGCCGCAGGCCACATTCGTCCTTACTCGGTAGGCCCCCAGCCCTCGCTCAAGGATTGGCCTCTAGACTATGGGGGACTTCTGCTGAAGTTCCTTTCAGGACCCACCCATATAAGGAGAGAGATCCCATGCGTCGACGTTCGCGTTCGCTGGCAATCATTCTTGCCCTGATCCTTGGACTCACTAGCCTGTCTGCCTGTAAACCTGGCGCTACCAGCAATATCGGCCCAGAGAAGCCCACAACATTGACTGTCGGTGCGACTCAGGAACCAGATTCCCTCGACCCCATGGCCTCGACCTGGGCAGGCGGACCTTTCGTCTTGCTCTACAACGTCTACGAAACGCTGGTCAAGATTGATGGCGAAGGTAAGATGCACGGCCTCTTGGCCAAGGAGTGGAACCTTTCGGCAGATCGCTTGGTCTACACCTTCAAGCTCGATCCGCTCGCAAAGTTTTCCAGTGGCCGCCAGGTTAAAGCCGCCGACGTCGTGTGGTCGATTGAGCGTGCGCGTACTGCCAAGGGAACTCAGAAGTACCACCAGTACGTGAGCAAGGTGGAAGCCACAGATGAGGCGACGGTGACAGTCACCTTGTCGCAGCCATCAAACTCGTGGTTGTACTGGATGTCGAGCAATGCTGGTCTGGTCTATGACTCCCAAGCGGGCACTGATTGGGCAAAGGCGACCGCAGGTAGCGGCCCGTACAACGTCAAGACGTGGTCGCAGGGCCAAAGCATTGAGTTGGAGAAGAACAAGAATTACTGGGGCAAAGAACCACGCTTTGAAACTGTGATCTTCCGCTACCTGACCGATGGCACTGCCATGAACAATGCCATGCTCTCTGGCGATCTTGATATCATCTCAAACGTTCAAGCCCCGCAATCGCTGTCACAGTTCTCGGATACCTCGCGATTCTCCATCATCAATGGCACGACTAACGGCGAGATCGTTCTTGGACTCAATGCCGCAAATCCGGCGTTAGCGAAGAAGGAAGTTCGCCAGGCCATTAATTACGCGATTGATCGTAAAGCCTTGATGGAGACGATTTGGGCGGGCAAGGGGCTCTTGATCGGTTCAATGGTTCCTCCGACCGATCCGTGGTATGAGGATCTGGCCTCGGCTTACGGCTACGATCCGGCCAAGGCAAAGTCGTTGCTGGATCAGGCTCAAGCTGCAGGTACCAAGCTGCGCTTGCGGGTTCCGAATTTCCCCTATGCCGTGCAATCAGCTCAGTTCAGCGCTAGTCAGCTCAAAGACGTCGGCTTCGATGTCTCGGTGGATATTCTCGAACCGAATGTGTGGTTCGATCAGGTCTACACCAAGGGTGATTACGACATGACGATCGTGGCCCATGTGGAGGCCCATGATCTGTGCCGCTATGCAGATCCGCAGTACTACTGGCATTACACCAATGCTGATGTAACCTCGCTCTGTGCAGCAGCCGATAAGGGCACTGAATCTGAGCAAACCGATGCGTTGAAGAAGGTCGCCAAAACTTTGTCTGACGATGCTGCGTCGGATTGGCTGTTCTTGTTACCTCATCTCATCGTGACGAAGTCTGATGTCTCGGGTATCCCCACAAATCTGACCACCACATCGTTTGACCTCTCTATGGTCACGGTGAGCCGTTAGGCTTAACGACGTGCTTCGACGTCTTACCAGCAGGCTTGCGATATTTTTCGCGAGCCTGCTGGCGGCTTCATTCGTGGTCTTTACAATCTGTCAGGCGCTTCCTGGCGACGTTGCTCGGGTGATCTTGGGGACAAATGCCACCCCAGATCAGATGGCGGCATTGCGTGCAAAGTTGGGGCTGGACCGGCCATTCTTTGTTCGCTATGGCGAATGGCTAGGCCAGCTAGTGACCGGTAATTTCGGCAAGAGCTATTACACCGGCTACTCCGCGTCCTATGTCATTAGCCCCAAGCTGGGCGTGACCTTATGGCTGGTGCTCTTGGCCATGATAGTTGCCGTCATACTGGCGCTCCCGCTCGGAATGGCAGCAGCGCTTAAGCGACGTCGCTGGCAAGGTTTCGCACTGTCAAGTTTGTCTCAGGTGGGAATGGCAATTCCGGCCTTCTTCCTCGGGATCTTGCTTGTCATTGTTTTTGCCGTAACGCTGCGATGGCTGCCGCCCAATGGCTATGTTCCATTAGCGCGCGATCCCTGGCAGTGGTTGCGTCATTTAGTACTTCCAGTGCTCTCGTTGGGTATCGTCCAAGCAGCAGTGCTATCTCGCTATGTTCGTTCGGCGATCGTGGAAGTGCTTGCTGAGGATTACTTCCGTACCGCACGCGCGGTTGGCTGGCGAGTCTGGCCTGCACTATTTCGTCATGGACTTCGTAACGCTGCACTATCACTGGTGACGGTGCTGGGGCTACAACTATCGACCTTGCTTGTGGGCGCCATCGTCATTGAGCAAGTGTTTGCGCTACCAGGGTTGGGCCAGTTACTTCTCGCATCGGTATCAACCCATGATCTGGGTATCGTCCAGGCAATCGTCATGTTGCTTGTTTTCGCTGTGTTGTTTATCAACATGATCGTCGATGTGCTGTATCTGCTTATCGATCCGCGCTTGCGAGTTCGGGAGGCAAAGCAGTGAAACGGTTAGGTCTTATTGCAGGCAGCATCCTGGTGGGATGTCTTGGTGTTATTGGTCTGCTGGCATTGCTGTGGACTCCCTACGATCCAACGCACATCGTGCCTTCCGAAACGCTGCGAGGGCCGAGCTCTGCGCATTGGTTAGGGACTGACCGGATGGGTATTGATCTCGTCTCTCGGCTCATGGTGGGTGCCCGCGTCTGTCTTGAAGTGGGCGTTATCGCGGTCAGTATCGCAGCGGTTATTGGGGTCCCTCTTGGGATCTTTGCCGCAATGAAACAGGGCTGGGTCGATGAGCTCATCATGCGGCTCACGGATGTGATGTATGCCTTCCCGGCATTGTTGCTGGCGATCTTGTTGGCATCGGCCTTGGGGGCAAGCACTGCGACAGCGATGGTGGCTATCGGGGTATCCTCGATTCCGGCCTTTGCCCGGGTCACACGTAGCTCAGCATTGCCTGTCGTGGCTTCGGACTATGTGCTGGCAGCACGATCAAGTGGCACCCGGCCATTGAAGATTGCGTTACGGCACGTCTTGCCAAATGTGACCCCGACGATTGGGGTCCAGGCATCGGTAAGTTTCGGTATCGCGATACTTGCAGAAGCAGGTCTGTCTTATTTGGGCGTAGGCGGTTCAACTGACGTTCCGACGTGGGGGCGCATGCTCTACGACGCACGTGATGTGATGTACACCCATCCATACCAAGCTGTTCTTCCGGGCCTTGCCATTGCACTCGCGGTGATGGGCTTTAATCTTCTTGGAGATGGCCTGCGTGATCTGCTCGATCCTCGGCTCAAGGAGGTGCGATGACCCAGATCGTGGAAATCAAGGATCTCGGCGTAACCTTTGGCCGGCGTCGCCGTCTTGGTGTGGAGAACGTCAGTTTCAGCATCGCAGCAGGGGAGCGAGTGGGGCTGATTGGCGAATCAGGTTCTGGTAAGTCAGTGACAGCATTGGCCATCATGGGGCTGCTCTCCGAAACTGCAACTGCCACGGGAACTATCCGGCTCAAGGGGACCGATGTCCTTGCTGCTCCAGATAAAGAGCTATCGCAGTTACGCGGCAACGTTGTCTCGATGGTATTTCAGGAGCCGATGACAGCGCTCGACCCCACGATGCGAGTGGGTCGCCAAATCGCTGAAGTTCTGCGGCTCCATGACGATACCGAGCCTGGTGAGGCCCGACGTCGGGTTTTGGAGATGTTGACCAACGTCGGTTTAGCTAATCCAGAGCGAGTATGTGACGCTTTCCCCTTCCAACTCTCGGGCGGGCAACGGCAGCGTTGTATCTTGGCAATGGCGTTGATTAACCACCCAGACCTCATCATCTGTGATGAGCCCACCACAGCCCTTGACGTCACGGTTCAAGCGCGCGTCCTCGATGTTTTAGAGCAACAACTTGATGCTGAGAATGCCGCATGTTTATTCATCTCACACGATCTTGCGGTTGTATCGCGTATGTGCGAGCGGGTCATGGTGATGTTGCACGGCAAGATCGTGGAAGCTGGACCGACAGCAGAAATTTTCCATCGGCCCCAACATCCCTACACCAAGGGTCTGGTTGCGACGGCCAGGATTGCTGACGTTCCCCCTGGGCAACGGTTACCAACGGTTGAGGATTTTTGGAGTGCATCATGACCAAG
>JBOFIQ010000283.1:0-1891 GCA_051650245.1 Propionibacteriaceae bacterium
CGACGACCAGCTACGCCGCGCAGGATGTCCTCACTTTGCTGGACGCGTTCGTAGCGTGATGAAGGAGCTGGCCCGCCAAGGTTTTTCCTGCTGCTAAATACGAAGAAGGGATGATGGGGACGTATCTGTGAGGTGGCTCTACGGGCCATGCATGTCCCGCTACGAGATGATTGATGAGGGCTGCATTCGCAGTGGTGGATTTATAAATCTCAGTTTCGGTCGCCGAGGTAGAGCGGGCGCTGGTCAGCGGGCAGGTTCAGCCACTCAGCAAGAACGCGCGGGTAGAACGGTCGCTGGACAAGCTCTGGTACTGGGATCCAGATGATTCCAGTTTGCCAATGATCGCCGGTTTCTGGATCCCACGACGGCTCATCGCCTTCGGCAAGGGAGGCAAACCAGAACGTTTCTTCTTGATGGAACCAACTATCGAATTGGGCAAACTCGTGATGTGCACCGATATAGCTACGCAAACACGCAATCTCGCCGGTCTCAACCGTGCAACCAATCTCTTCCTGACACTCGCGGATGAGACCTTCGAGACGATTTTCGCCCCATTCTTGCCCACCGCCAGGGAGCATATAGAACTCGTCAAATCCTTCGCGCGGAGATGCATTGACGGTACACAGCAGCTTGCCATCACGAATGATGATGGCTTTATTTGCTGTGCGGATAGTTGGAGCAGCACCATCACGAATCTCGGTCATATCGCCAGTGTAACGATAGGCTCAGTGCATGCCTTATACGCCTAGTATCGGAACCCTGGGGTACATCGTCCGAGATGGTCAGGTGCTATTAGTCCATCGAAATGCCCGCCTTGATGATGAGCAGCGTGGAAAATGGAACGGGCTTGGCGGAAAACTTGAACCAGAAGAGGACCCGGTTTCGGGCATGAAGCGGGAGCTGCGCGAAGAAGCCAATATCGAGGTTACCGATATGGTCCTACGCGGCACGATCAACTGGCCGGGCTTTGGCGCCGCTGGGACTGGGGCTTTTGGGTTTGTTTTCCTTGTCACTGGCTGGATCGGGGAGATTCCAGATCACAATGTCGAAGGTGACCTCGTCTGGCATGACCTCGACGCCATTGGGGAACTACCCATGTACGACGGCGACAAGTTCTTCCTGCCCTATGTGTTCGACGATGACCCTCGGCAATGGCACATGGTTTTGCCCTATGACAATGACCATGTCATTGCCGATCGAGTCTCTATCGTCCGATGAATCTACTGTTTACAGAGCAAGGCGCGACAGCGCTGAAACTTGCCGCACACGTCGATGATCCTGCTTCCTTGGCCGCTGCGACGTTACTTCGTCAGCATGTCAGTGCTGAGCTGGCTGCCGAAGCACTGACACAAGAGACGCTGCGCCGGAAGGCAACGGGCAAGTTCGGTGACCTTGCTCGTGAGTTGTTCTTTACCCGTGATGGCCTAGAACAGGCATCGCGGCGCCGGGTCGCGCAATGGCGGGCCGCGCGCTATCTGGAATTGGGCTGGACTCGTGTGGTCGATCTTGGCTGCGGTATTGGCGCAGATGCCCGGGCTTTCCATGATGTCGGTATTCAGGTGACAGCCGTGGAGCGAGATGTAGCTACAGCGGAGTTCGCTCGTGCCAATCTCCCTCAGGCCGACGTTGTCACCGCCGACGCGACTACCTTCACTATTCCCGATAAGGCTGCCGTCTTTCTTGATCCGGCACGTCGGAGCGCAGCGGGCCGCACCTGGGACCATCGGTTGCTGACCCCATCGTGGGAGTTCACGCTCGCGACTCTTGCGGCTCACCAAGGCTGCGCCAAACTTGGTCCCGGTCTTGATCGCTCGCTCCTGCCCTCGACGGCTCTTGCTGAGTGGGTCAGCGATGGCGGCGACGTGGTCGAATGTGGGCTGTGGTCAGGGTA
>JBOFIQ010000284.1:0-7512 GCA_051650245.1 Propionibacteriaceae bacterium
GAGGAAAACAAACCTCATACTTCTGCCGCGAGCTATTTGCTTCTACCTCGATCTCATATGACTCTGATGGCCGACCTTACAACTGTTTTCGCTTCTGGGGTGACAAAGATAAAGTTCTCAATCCTGGAAGCGAGGAGAATGGAGTCGTACACGAGGCAAACCACAAGCCTCAGACCTGTGACGACTGCTGGGCGTACTCACTATGTCATCTTTGCACCGCGAATCTCATGTCCGGTACCGAGAGAAATATTGGCAACTCCGATAATTGTTCGCTGCAGAGTAGCTACGGACTCACGCTCGACATCCTCACGGAATATCTTCAGCATGAAGATATAAACACGCTCTACGCGTACGAACCCAAGAACTACGGAGGTTAAGACGCGTGAACGGTACGGTGCGATCAACAGAGCACGTCCCGGAAGCCAAACATCGACTTGAGGTACTCCTCAAGTGCCTAAAACTGGCCTTCTCTGCCAGCTCAGGGCTTTTCGTTGCCACCGCGCTACTAGGGCTTGCCTGCGCCGCGCTCCCCTTAATCCAGTTTCTCCTTGTCTCAGCGCTGGCCGGGTCGCTGCAGATCGAGACATCGACCACCGCGCAGCTGTCCATCGTTATCTTCCTCGCCATCATCGTAGGGGTCTCTTTCTCCCTGATGGAGATCACCTCACATGTGAAGGCCAGCTTGCTTCAGCGGTGCGCAGCTTATGGTTACCACCGCCTGTACGTTGCCGAGGCAGCGCTATCGATGCGTGACGTCTCCGACCCGACGTTCGACAATAAGCTGCTGCAAGCGCGCCATGCGCTCAATCATGGCTCGCTCACGCAATACATTGACTCGCTCTTCAGCGTAGCAATGTCGGTGATCAGCGCAGTGTCCATGGCATGCGCAATGTGGCGCATATCCCCGTGGGCGAGTCTGTTCGTTCTCCTGTCGCTACTGCCGATCTTTCTCGAGTACTGCCGAATCTCGCACCTACTCATGGAACAGTGGGAGACTAACAGCCACCATATACAAGCCGGCTACTACTTCGAAGGCCTGCTCTCGGCGAAGTCGTCGCTGCGAGAGCTGAGCGCACTTGACGCCCGCAACAAGATCATGCAGTTAGGAACTCGCCATCGTGCCGAAGCCGCCCGTCTTGATAATATGGTGGAGCGGAAGGCCATCCTCGCGGAATTGGTGGGCGGAGTCGGGTCTACAGTCTTCGTTGCGCTCGCCGTATTCTCCATCTACCGGTTTTCCAAGGATCCCAAAATCGACCTGCTAGCGTCCGTGTTCGCGTTAGCCTCAGCCGTCGGTGCTGTCCGCTCGGTCGGTTTCGCAATCGGTATGTTATTTGTCGATCGCGTCAAGATCGAGAAGTTTCTCAACTTCATTGATCCAGCCAACGTATCGCCGACAATTGTCCCCTGCGATCTCGTGCCGACAACACTTGAAATCCGAAATCTCACCTTTACATATCCCGGCAGTCTGACCCCGACGCTGCATAACGTCAGCCTCTCTGCCTGCAAAGGTGAGGTCTGCGCCATCGTCGGCGCGAACGGGTGCGGAAAGTCGACCTTCCTCTCTTGCCTGCTAGGCATTTACCCGATAGACAGTGGGACAATCCTGCTTGACGATCAAGACTTCACGGGCCGCATGTTGGAAGACCACGCCAATGTTTTCAGCTATCTTCCGCAGGAACTGGCACACTTCAACATGTCGGTCATGGATAACCTCCTTCTAGGAATCACGCAGAAGGAGACGTCGCCCGGCGAGCTGGCTGAAGCGCTCCAATTCAGTGGTCTAGATGCACTTATTCATCCGAACTCCACAGTGCCTGTCGACGAGCTCGTGGGCGAAGAACTGGGCGGACACGGCCTATCAGGAGGACAGTGGCAGCGCCTTGCCCTTTCCCGTCTCCAACTCAGAAATGCGCCCATACTTATCCTTGATGAGCCTACGAGCGCGATCGATGCTCAAAGCGAAGAGATGATCTTCGAAAATCTTCGCCGCACGGCTGCCTCCCGCATCACGATGCTCGTATCACACCGCGCTTCCACTCTTCAACATGTGGACAGGATCTATGTCATGGACGCTGGACAAATCGTCCAGTCTGGGAGTTTCCCCGAACTCGTTGAACAGCCAGGACCGTTCCGCACTTTGTTTAGGAGTCAGTTGCTGTCTTGATCTGGCTCGAAGCGTCCGTGGAGCTATATCCCGTATCTAGGAAGCGCACAAGACCACCCTACCGAGGCTAGTATCAAAGCATTCATGAGCACAGTTGGCGGCTCCTACGACAACGCAGCCGCCGAAGTGGTAACCACTTCTGCAAGAAAGAACTAATTTGTCCCAGAAATATCCTGGCGATCTGCCGAGGCCGTCGAGTTCTCCCGCGCCGTCACGTCGCCAGCACTTCATTACGCTGGCCGGCGCAGGCGTCGGCAATATGCTCGAATGGTTCGATTGGAACGTTTATGCAACGTTCTCGATGTACTTTGCTGCCACCATCTTTAACCCTAAAGATGAAACTGCCGCCTTCCTCAGCTCACTTGCGGTTTTTGCCGTGGGGTTCGTTGCTCGACCCTTCGGCGGCCTAGTTTTTGGCCGATACGCTGATCGCGTAGGGCGCAAAAAAGCACTCATGCTGGCTGTCATTCTGGCCTCGCTTGGTTCCCTCATCATTGCCTGCTGCCCGACGTATGCCCAAGTCGGCTGGGGCGCTGCCGTCGTATTGCTAGTGGCTCGTTTACTCCAAGGATTTGCCCACGGCGGCGAGCTGCCCAGCGCCCAGACGTTCCTCGCCGAGAAAGCTCCCAAAGAGCATCGCGGGCTGTGGTCCTCAGCGGTCTACTTCACTGGCACTTCAGGAACAGTTCTCGGCATGCTTCTTGGCCTCATCTGCCAAACCACACTGACACAACACGAGTTACGCGCTTGGGCCTGGCGGATTCCGTTCGCCCTCGGTGCCGTACTGGGATTGATAGCCTTCTGGATTCGAGTCAATATCAGCGAAACAGAAGCCTTCACCACCGCCAAACGTTCAGGTCGCACCCAACGCCATGCATTCCTCACAACCGTACGTGCGAACTGGCGACAGCTTCTTGCCACCGTTGGCCTGACCTGCGGTGGAACAGTATTTTTCTACGTCTGGTCCGTCGCAACACCTGGGTATGCAACAAAAACGTTGCACTTCGCTCCTCGACAAGCGCTATGGGCTTCCATCATTGGCAATCTCGTCCTCATCGCCATGCTCCCGTTCTGGGGTTGGCTTTCTGACCAGATCGGACGACGCCCGGTACTGCTCATCGCCGATATAGGCGCATTACTAGGTTTTATCCCTGCACATATGTTGATTCACGATCGGTTCTGGCAACTTGCCTTGGCGATCAGTCTCATGTTGGGGGTGTTCTCAGCCAATGTTGCAGTCTCGCCCGCGACATATGCCGAACTCTTTCCGACAAATGTACGGGCCTCTGGCATGGGGTTGCCCTACGCCTTGACTGTTGCGCTCTGCGGTGGCACGGCGCCCTACCTCATGTCAGCGCTTGCTGCCCACCGTGGCTGGTTCCAGGGATGGGTTGCTGTTTTGCTCATCGTCACCATCTGCACCACGATCGCTATTCCAGAAACGAAAGGTAAGGATTTGCGTCATTAGCTGCTGCTTTTGCTCAGTTCCTGCCGCGATTTACCAAGCTGAACTAAGACCTGATTGCTGCTGCCCCGCCACGGCAAACTCAGGGTTCGCTGAGCCGCGACATAGGGCCCGGCGACAACCGTATCGACAAGTTCCAGCAGCCGGGCAAGGTCGGGCTCCCGAGTAGCGCGACGTTCCAGCACCGGCCAGGTGTAGCCCGAATAGCACCACACATCCCAACCTCGGGCTTTCGCTGCCTGCGCCAATTTGGCGCAGGCAGCAGCCTGTAGCGTCGGTTCACCACCAGATAACGTCAGCCCGGTAGCTAGTCGCTCATTGTTAATCAGCTCGACAACCTCAGCAACGTCAATCTCACGCCCACCGTCGAGGGGCTGGGTGCCAGGGTTATGGCAACCAACACATCGCAGCTCGCAGCCTTGGCAAAATACGGTGATCCGCAGCCCCGGCCCATCGACGATAGAACTCGTCGTGATACCCGCGATCCTCATCAGTTATGCGTGACTCGGTCTTCGACCTCAACTCGCTTAGCATCGTTAAACCGATCCAACGTGCCTACAAGATAGCCAGTGATGCGACGAATGCGATCAAAGGGCTGCTGACCTTCTGGCCGCCGGCACCCCGGGCACACATCGTCGATGATCCCGGTGTAACCACATACTGGGTCAAGGTCCACCGGGTGGTTGATCGCACCGTAACCGATACCTGACGACGCCATATAGCGCACGATCTGCTCCATCGCAGCGACGTTCTTGCAGGCGTCACCATCGACCTCGACGTAGGTGATGTGCCCGGCGTTAGTCAGCGCATGGAATGGCGCTTCCTTCGCCACCTTGTCGGCCATCGCGATCTCAAAGCCCACCGGGATATGGAAGGAGTTGGTGTAGTAATCCTTGTCGGTAACGCCAGGAATAATGCCGTAGCGACGCTGATCCATACGCACGAAGCGTCCCGAAAGCCCCTCGGCTGGCGTGGCAAGCAGCGAGAAATTCAAGCCAATACGCTCGGCTGCCTCATTCATCCGTTGCCTCATCCGCACCACAATGGCGTAGGCCAAATCCCAGGCTTCTTGCGACTGCCCGTGATGCTGCCCGATCAGGGCTGTGACCGTCTCGGCAAGCCCGATGAAACCTACCGAGAGTGTGCCATGCTTGATAACTTCGCGTACCTCATCGCCCGCTTTTAGCCCCTTTGCGTCGATCCATACACCTTGGCCCATCAAAAATGGGTAGTTCCGGATCTGCTTGCGCGCTTGGATGTGGAACCGTTCGATGAGCTGTCCGATGACGAGCTGCACCAGATCATCTAGTGCGCTGTAGAAGCGATCCAGGTCCCCATCAGCTTCGATAGCGAGGCGTGGCAAGTTGATGCTGGTGAACGACAGATTGCCCCGTCCATGGGTGACTGAACGCTGCGGATCGTAGCTATTGCTCACGACCCTGGTTCGGCAGCCCATGTAGGCGATCTCCGTCTCAGGGCGACCTTCGCGGTAGTAGGCCTTATTAAAGGGAGCGTCCTGGAACGAGAAGTTCGGGAATAGCCGCTTTGCGGTAACCCGGCAGGCGAGCTGGAATAGGTCATAGTTGGGATCGCCAGGGTTGAGGTTAATGCCCTCTTTGACGCGGAAAATCTGGATCGGGAAGATCGGTGTTTCACCATTGCCCAGACCTGCTTCGGTTGCCAGTAACAACTGGCGTACGGCCATCCGGGCTTCTGCTGAGGTCGCCGTACCATAGTTAATTGAGGAGAATGGCGTTTGCGCCCCGGCGCGCGAGTTCATCGTATTGAGGTTCGCGATGAAGGCTTCCATGGCTTGGTATGTAAGCCGCTCTGTCTCAGCAATCGAGGTCGCACGAATCCGCTCATAAAGCCCGTCGGGAACCGCATGTGAGCCGAATACGCCCGCAAGGTAGGCGCGTTCTGCCGCCTCTTGCGCTGGCGTTGGCTCCAGAACCACCTCAGCTGGCCATGCCAACACGGGATCGCCGCCAGACAACCGCACGGCGGCATCGACGTTGGCCACGAAGCACGATTCCAGAGTCAAACGAACCCCCGGCGCCATATCGACGTCGAAGTTCGGAACAGACTGCCCACCGTGCTGATCGTTCTGGTTCGACTGGATCGCGATGCAGGCCAAAGCGGCATACGAACCGATCCCCTGCGGTGCCCGCAAAACCCCATGCCCAGTGGAGAAGCCCTCAGCAAAAAGTTTAGTTAAGGAGATCTGGCAGCACGTCGTGGTGAGGGTATAGAAATCTAGGTCGTGAATGTGAATGTCACCGAGCCGGTGTGCAGCAGCGTATTCGGGGGCGATCACTTCCGACAGGTTGAGGTATTTAGCGCTCTCCGTGCCGTAGCGCAGCATCGCACCCATCGACGATTGACCATCAACGTTGGCATTCTCACGCAAGGCATCGCTGGTGGCATCAGCAGCGGCAATTTCACGCAGCGAGTCCAGTAGTACCGAGTTTTCACGGCCAGCAACAGGGCGGCGGGTATTCGACAGTGCAGCAGTCATCGACAGGCTCCTCCTCGTAGCCACGCCCAGCGGCAAGAGGAGGACCATCCTCCAGCCCTCCCGCGAGGCAGCGTCGAATCCGGACCAATGGCCCGGTGCTGACAGGTATTCGGACTTGAAGACTTTCCCGGTTTGGGGTTCCTAGCCGACGCTTCCCAGGTGGTTGCACCCAGTGCTTGTGTCGACATCGTTTCTTCTTACCGCTGCGGGGCAGTTCTGGATTTACACCAGATTCCCTTTTTCATCGCAACCACGAGATGTTGTGTTTCGTAGCACGAGCCAGCACTAGTGATAGTAGTGTGCCACTATTCACTTGTCGAGGGATGCGCACCGGCGAGTCTGATCAAACCTTAACTCCAGGTAAGCAAATCATCGCCATAGAGGATGAGTCATCCAGCCAGCAGGAGCTCCAAGAAAATCAAGGGGAATCCGTTGTGATACTGGAAATGTATGAACCACTGTGGGCAATAATCGCTGATTGCCCACTCCGAGATGGCGTAGCAAGTATTGAACGAGGCTGAGCTGCCCAAAGGCACGATCCATCACTCCGCTCATATCAGCTAACCGATCAACATCACCATGACGAGGAAGCTTCGGCTTCAAGGCATAGACCCGGTTGACCACCCGGCCATGATGAGCAGCAATATTGCGCATAATATTCAAGCATTTAAGCCATGAACCCAGTTGTGCATCGCTGAGGTTCACAGCTTGAGCAATAGCCCGACGAGCTGGCATTGGAGAGAGACGATAGAGATACGACAGGCTCCCCCAATCCATCGTCTCCACCGCTACCCAGATCGGTAATTTCCCGCCATAAGACTGACGATGATGCGCCACAAAGTCTTCACAGGAGTTCGTGATCTCGTGCTGATACCGCTCACACCATGTGCGATAAACCGAAGATGGAATGTCCGAATCTTGCAGTCTGGCATCCGGCCCCAGCAGCCTTGGATCAAGATGTATTAAAGGGTGAATACAGCCGAGCTCACGAGCAATCAGAGTGCGGATGGCGATCTCAATGGGAGCCAATGCCACAAGCACTGCAGCTCTAAGCCGTGTATCAAAATCGTAGAGAGCTATAACATCGTCGAACCGTGCCCCGGCAATGAACTAATCTGACCTCCGAGCAGTACCTTCGATACATCGAAATGGATACCAATAACCACTCAGCCGGTAGTAATTGATCTTCGTGAGCGCGAGCTCTGCTTGATGACGATCAGCAACATGCATGCCCCTATGCACAAGAAGTTGGACCTGTTCTGCGCATGAACAAAACGGTTTTATCGCTCCAGTCACATCCGCCACAAGCCCTCCTTATATAAAGAGGACCGGCCCTGGACCCTCGCGGGCGGAACCGGTCTT
>JBOFIQ010000285.1:0-10868 GCA_051650245.1 Propionibacteriaceae bacterium
GGAACCCTTGATGTGTTATTGACCCGTCCAACATCAGTACTACTCCAACTCATCGCCCAGGACTTTCAGCTACGTCGGCTTGGACGAGCAGTCACTGGGCTGGTGCTCTACCTCACTGCTTTGGCCTATGCCCGAGTCACCCTTACCCCTGCTCATCTGACAATCATCGTTCTGGCCCCAATCGGTGCGGCACTGATCTTTTCTGCACTCTTTCTTTTCGCTGCCGGAGCACTGTTCTACATCCTTGACGGCAATCAAGCTGTCAATACTTTCACCTACGGCAGTCGTTACGCTGCAGGGGTTCCCGGAGCTGCTTTGATGACACCGATCAAGATTTTCTTCACCTTCGTTGCCCCCGCAACTCTCATCGCTTACGTTCCCGCTGCCGTTCTCACAGACTCACCGCTCCCTGCATTTTGGTGGCCAGGGTGGGCGTATCTTACGGTTCCCCTCGGCCTTGGCATGTGGGCGTTAATGCTGTTGTGGTGGCGTAAGGCAATCACTCATTACACCGGAGCTGGAGGCTAATGATGGCGATCATTGAACTGGATCATCTTGTTCGTGAATTCACGGTGCGCAGCGGCTCAGGGCTACGGCGTGCGACGTCTATCAAGCGTGCTGTCGATGATGTGAGCTTGCGTGTTGAGTCGGGTGAGGCTGTTGGCTATATCGGCGCTAATGGCTCGGGCAAATCAACCACGATCAAAATGCTGACTGGCATTCTCACCCCGACAACGGGGCAGGCACGGGTCTGTGGGCTAGACCCAGTGCCGCAACGTCGCCAGCTTGCCAAGCATCTAGGCGTACTCTTTGGGCAGCGTTCGCTCTTGTGGTGGGATCTGCCGCTTCATGACTCATACCCCATCCTTGCCGCTATGCATCGTCGCCCCCAATCCCAATGGCGAAAGCGTTTTGATGATCTTGTCGATGGTCTTGATCTTTCACCATTTCTGGCAACACCGGTACGAAACCTCTCTCTTGGTCAGCGAATGCGTGGCGAATTAGCTGCCGCGCTTCTCCACGAGCCAGAACTCATCGTGCTCGATGAACCCACTATTGGTCTCGACATGATCGCCAAGGAACGCCTGCGAAGTTTCCTTACGCACGAGATCAGCGAACGAGGCACTACGTTGCTCCTCACCACTCATGATATGGGGGATGTACAGCGCCTTTGCCAACGCATGATCGTGATTGATGCCGGGCGTAAGGTCTTTGACGGCGATCAAGACGCGCTTGAACATAAAACTGGCGCCCAACGCATCCTCACGATGGATCTTGCCGCGCCATTACCCGAGCCGGTGCTACCAGATTCATGCCAGATCGTGTCCAATACGGGCCAGCGGCTACGAGTGGGGTTCGCTTCCAGCGCGATTACTGCGCCAACCGTGCTGACCGCGATCGGTGAACAAGCCCAGATCATCGATATGAGTCTGGCAGAGCCTGACATCGAAGATCTGGTTCGCCAGATCTATACCGGCGACTCAACAAGCGAAACCCCTTGCTAGCTACTACTCTCGGGAAGATCTACGCTGTTTTTTCGCCACGCTCACGCTTGACGCTGCTGACTTTTGGCACAAGAACCGGTGCCGTTTGACCTGTGACGCAGGAGGCATTAACAAGAACCTGCGCGGTATCTTCACCAGGGACGTGATACATGACGTCGAGTAGCGTCTCTTCAAGAATTGCGCGGAGCCCACGAGCGCCAGTGCCACGCTCCAATGCAGCATCGGCTACTGCCTCAATCGCATCGTCGCTGAACTCTAGATCAACACCGTCGAGCTCAAAGAGCTTGCGGAATTGTTTAATCAGAGCATTGCGCGGCTCGGTAAGAATCCGGACCAGTGATTCTTTATCCAGCGGTTGCACTGTCGAGATCATTGGCAAACGCCCGATGAACTCAGGAATTAAGCCGAACTTTGTGAGGTCTTCGGGGCGCACATCGGCGAACTTATCCGGGTTAGCGGGCTTACGCACATCATCATCGTTATTGAAGCCGATAGGACGCTTACCTACGCGGGCATCGATGATGTGTTCTAGCCCAGCAAAAGCACCGCCAACGATGAACAGCACATTGGAGGTATCGAGCTGGATGAGTTCTTGATGTGGGTGCTTACGTCCCCCCTGCGGCGGCACGCTTGCCACCGTTCCTTCAAGGATCTTAAGCAAAGCTTGCTGCACGCCTTCGCCAGAGACATCACGAGTAATCGAAGGGTTCTCACTCTTGCGTGACACCTTATCGATCTCATCGATGTAGATGATGCCTTGCTCAGCACGCTTGGTATCAAAATCTGCTGCTTGGAGCAGCTTCAGGAGAATATTCTCGACGTCTTCGCCCACATAGCCAGCCTCAGTCAGCGCCGTGGCATCGGCCATCGCAAAAGGCACGTTGAGCATCTTGGCTAAGGTCTGAGCAAGATAGGTTTTGCCACATCCAGTAGGTCCGATAAGCAAGATATTAGATTTACCCAGCTCCACACTGGTGTCGCTACCGCCACGATGCGACGACGTCTCTTCTTGGGCACGAACACGTTTGTAGTGGTTATACACAGCTACTGCCAACGTCTTCTTGGCATGAGATTGGCCGATGACGTAGGAATCGAGGAAAGCAACGATGTCTCGTGGCGTTGGTGGTTCATCCATCAAGCCAGACATACCGCCGACTTCGGAGAATTCCTCCTCGATGATTTCGTTGCACAGATCGATGCACTCATCACAGATATAGACACCAGGGCCAGCGATGAGCTTCTTCACCTGCTTTTGGCTCTTGCCACAGAACGAACATTTGAAAAGGTCGCCTGTTTCACCAATGCGTGCCACGATCTCTCCTTCCTGATGTCACCTTAGATGGAGTCCCCCGGTGATGCTGAGCGGCACACCGGGGAACTCTCTTGTGCTTATGCGTCCTTGAGAGAGGTGAGTACGTCGTCGATGAGGCCGTACTCCTTGGCTTGCTGTGCCGTCATGTAATTATCACGATCGACGTCAGCGCTCACCTGCTCAGCAGTGCGTCCAGTAGCCTTCGCCAACATCATCTCCATCAAGGAGCGGATGCGCTGGATCTCGTTGGCCTGGATTTCGATATCCGAGGACTGTCCGTAGATCCCTTCCCCACCGATCGATGGCTGGTGAATGAGGATCGTGGCATTCGGCAGAGCCAAGCGCTTGCCCTTGGTGCCAGCACCAAGCAATACGGCAGAAGCCGAAGCCGCCATACCCAAGCAGATTGTTTGGATATCAGGCTTGATGTAGCTCATGGTGTCGTAAATCGCTGTCATGGCGGTAAACGATCCACCTGGGCTGTTGATGTACATGGAGATCGGACGATCTGGGTCCATCGATTGCAGACACAGCAGCTGAGCCATGATGGCGTTGGCAATATCGTCATTGACCGGAGTGCCGAGGAAGATGATGCGATCCTCAAATAGCTTGGTGTACGGATCAACGCGACGCATACCGTAGCTCGTGCGCTCTTCCCACTGCGGAATGTAGTAATCCATTGATGGGGTCATCGGCGCCATACCACCGATGGTCATCTCCGCCTGCTCAGCGTTGAAACGCGAAAGTTGAGTCTTATTCATGAGCGTTTCTCCTACTGGTTGGGTGCGCCGTGCGGCATCTGAGATGCCTTCTCGAAAACATGGTCAATAAGGCCATAGGACTGAGCTTCTTGAGCGGAGAACCAGTGGTCACGATCAGAATCAAGAGCAATCTGTTCTGCCGTCTGACCAGAGTGCTCAGCAATGAGCTTAGCCATCTCACGCTTGGTCGCCAACAACTGCTCAGCGTTGATCTTGACTTCTGTAGCTGTGCCACCAATACCGCCGAGCGGCTGGTGCATCAAGATACGGGAATGGGGCAATGCGTAACGCTTACCAGGAGTGCCTGCGGTCAGCAAGAACTGGCCCATCGACGCAGCCAGACCCAACGCCACCGTAGCGACGTCATTACTGATCCACTGCATCGTGTCGTAGATAGCCATACCGGCAGTTACCGAACCACCAGGGCTATTGATGTAGAGGTAAATATCTGCGTGAGGGTCCTCAGCGTTGAGGAGTAGCATCTGCGCGCAGATCGCGTTGGCGTTCTCATCCTTGACCTGATCACCAAGGAAGATGATGCGGTTCTTGAGCAACGACTGGTAGACGTTGTCATTCATGCCCATAGGGCTTTGGCCCCCCTGGGCCATCATCGGAGTAGTCACAACACCGAACTTACCTGCTAGCACTGACAATTCCATGCAAAACCGCGGCTGTTCGCTCAGAGCGCACGCGCTCGCGAACAGCCGCGGTCGAAGTTAGCGACGAAACGAATTACTTCTCGTCGGCCTTATCGGCCTCATCAGCTTCCCACTCAGCCTGCTCATCACCATCGACGACCATCGGCATTTCCGGGGCCTTCGGGGTGAGGATCGTCATATCGACGACCTTGCCAGTGGTGTCCTTAACCTGAACGTCCTCGCAGATCAGCGAGAGCGCCTTGTTGCGCTGAATCTCGACAACCCATTCCTGCATGTGGTTGTGCTGGATCATGTGCTGCATCTCCTGCTCAGGAGACGAGCCATTGCTCTGCGCACGCTGCATCAGGTAGGAGCTGAGATCAGCCTGGGTGATCTCGGGCTTCTTCTCGGCAATGACCTTGTCGAGGATGAGCTGAGCCTGGAGCGCGGTCTTGGTACGGGTATCAAGCTCCGTCCAGAAATCCTCAACGGAACGGCCCTCTTCGGCCTCCGCCAAGTACTTCTCCAGCGTCATACCAGCCTGGCTGAGCTGATTCTCGATATCCTCGTGACGAGCGTCAATTTCGCCCTGCACGAACTCTGCCGGAAGCTCCATCTTGATCTTCTCGACGATGGCTTCAAGTGCCTTGTCGCGAGCGCCAACGGCCTGGTCAATCTCGGCCATCTGCGTTGCGGCCTTAGCCAGATCCTGCTTCATCTCATCGACAGTGTCGAACTCAGAAACCATCTGAGCGAATTCGTCGTTGAGCTCCGGGAGAACCTGCTCTTGGTTCTTGATGAGAGTGACCTCGATATCGGCCTGCTCGCCCTTAAGCGGGCCACCGACGAGAGTCGATGCGAAAGTGGCAGCTTCGCCAGCCTTGAGTCCGGTAACAGCCTTGTCCAGGCCTTCGAGCATCTGGCCTTCGCCAACCTTGAAGGTGACACCCTCAGCGGTTGCCTCAGCGAGAGCTTCGCCATCGCGCGAACCCTTGAGGTCCACTGTGACGACGTCGCCCTTCTTGGCCTTGCGCGTTACGTCCTTGAGAGTGGCGAAACGCTCACGCAGCAACTCAATGCGGCCGTCAACGTCGAGCTGCTTCTCATCAAGGGGTTCAACCTCGACCTTGATCTTGGTGAAATCAGGAAGCGTAAAGTCAGGGCGCTTGCTCACAGTTGCGGTGAACAAGAAGGGCTTGCCCTTCTCCCACTCCTCAACAGCATCGACCTCAGGCTGACCAAGAATGGCCAGCTCATGCTCCTGCAGCGCCTTGCCGAGAGCCGACGGGATGATCTCGTTGAGAGCCTCCTGTAGCACAGCACCAGAGCCGTAACGCTGATCGATCAGTGCTGGCGGAATCTTGCCCGCACGGAAGCCGGGAATGTTTACCTGCTTGGCGATGGCGCTGTAGGCCTTATCAAGGGCAGGCTTGAGTTCCGCGTACGGAACCTCGATAGCGAGCTTGGCGCGGTTGCCTTCAAGCTCTTCAACGGTGCTAGGCACGTAGTTCTCCTGACGTATGGATGACCCGCCCATCCTACTCGCTGCCAACAATTCCGCCCAAAATTGCCCGAATACACCCCCGGGGGTAGACAAATGTCGCAACATGCCTAGGCTGGAAACCATGACTGAGCTCTTTGGTGCAATTGATCACGTGGCCATCGCTGTCGAGAATCTCGACGATGCCATTGCTATGTACGAGGGTGTCTTCGGCATGAAGATGACCCACCGCGAAACTAACCCCGAGCAGATGGTCGAAGAGGCCATGATGCAGGTGGGCGAGTCCTTCATCCAGCTCATTACCCCAACATCGGATGAGTCCCCGGTCCGCAAGCAGCTCGATAAGCGCGGCCCCGGCATCGTCCACATGGGTTACCGCGTGCATTCGATGGAAGAGACCACGAAGGCTTGCGAAGCTGCTGGCATGAAGCTGCTTTACCCGGAGCCCAAGAATGGAACTGCGGGTTCCAAGATTAACTTCATCCACCCCAAGACTGCTGGCGGCGTGCTCGTTGAGCTCGTCCAGCCGGGCGAGGGCCACCACTAAGACGAGATCTAGGTGGGGTTTGAAGCAAGCGCTTCGGCCCCACCTAACTCACCCCCAAGTTGCTGTCTACTGAGACGTTCGTGAGCGCCAGTTCGCAGCAACGCCCTAACATCGGTATGCTTTCTACCACCGGGGCGTAGCGTAGTGGCTAGCGCGCCTGCTTTGGGAGCAGGAGACCGCAGGTTCGAGTCCTGTCGCCCCGACCAGCCTCTGGCTAGGCATTTCGCTTTATAGCAAATGCCTAGCCAGAGGCTTTTTTGCTGCTTAAGGTGTGTACCGGGTACGCGATTGTGGGGCATTTTTACGCGTACCCGATGGCGTACCGAGACCGAAATGTGTACCCAATGTGTAAGAGCCCACAAGCTGGACCCATCGAAAAGGAATTCGCCCTATCTGGTCTCTCCCAAGGCTGCCCGCGACTTCGACAAGACCATTGGCCGCGAAGCCTAGGGGCATCCCACTTCAGCCCCATGCAAAAAGCCCCCGCTGATACGAGCAGCGGAGGCCTTGATGACTCAAAAAGAGTCAGAAATGAACACCACTGATTCTACCACTAGCGTGATGAAAGTCCGCAGAATCCGGCCCTCCCAGATCGTGGACAGCGTGAGCAACACCACACACGTCCACAGCAATTCGAGCCACCGCCGGGTCGGTGACCGACCAAATCGGCTCGGTTACGCCTGCCTCAATCTCAGCAAGCATCTCTTCATCGGTACGCATAGCCTGTCAGTCGCTAACGAGCTGTGCTGCGCGCTGGTAGGACACTCCCATGATCGTGCCGACCTCACGCAGGCTCATACCGGTATCACGCAAGGCATGAGCCGCCACGCGGGATGCCCTAGCAGCCATAGTTTTAGCTTCCGCAGCAGCTTGTGCGAGCCGCTCGGCTTCGGCTTCGGCTTCAAGATAGGCCGTAGGCAAGACCGGCATGACAGCAATATCAAAACTGTCAGGATCAAGACCAGACAGGTAGGCGATAGCTTCACGCATCTCCTTCTCGGCTTGATCGAGGCGACGAACCTGGGAAACCGCCCCGTTATCGGATTCGAGGACCCAGACACCGCTACGTCCACGCTCGGCAGTCACGGTGAAGGTTTGGCGTGTGGTGATCATCATCGCCACCATCCTTTCTTGAGCTCGTTAGCGAATTGGTCAAAGAACTTATGCGCGGTGAGGTCGTCGATCTCAGAGTGGCGACCCAGCGTCCTGCTGGTCTTACCGACCTTGATCGCCGTGTGGTTCGTCAGCTCTGTGATCTCGAACAGCAGCCCTTTGGCAGCCGCCGCTTTTTTGAGCTTCTTAATCACCGCATCACGCTTCACGCCAATAAGTCTAGCCCACCCTAGAACAACATATCAAGAGTGGACTAGAAAAACGGAGGGGGTTTCCCTCCTGCCTAGAAAACAGGTCGGAAGGCCTTCTGAGCCGCTGCAGCACGAAAGAATCTCCCCAATAAAGACCACACATGAAATCTCCTACTGCCCCAATGGACACGGATCATACTTCGCCAAGAAAACCCGCGTTGACGAACTCATCGAGACCTTCAATGTCATCTGGCTCGCCAACGCACTAATACGCCGTAAACTCGCCTACTAAAAACCAGGTCACTTAACTTAAGAAGAAGCTGGGGCAGGCATGGATCTGACGTGAGTTGAGAGCCTGTCATGTCGAGATTTCCGGGATTTCACCGAGCGGATGATCCACGAACAGATATCCCCGTGGGGGAGGACTACTTCACCAGGTCGCGTCCGTGTATAGCAGTGCGCGATACGCCCTAGCGCGAGTATGTATCACACGGGTGCGAGCTTGCAGTTAGACACTGCATTACGCCAAGCCAGGGGGATTTTGTTCGCCAGTAGTCACCTCATATTTCGCTAGCTGGACCCCTAGATCAGGCAAACTAGCTCCTGTGACTGTTGAGAAATGGGAACATCGAAGCGATGTTCCGTTGATGTTGTTAGCCATCGCATTCCTCGTTGCGTATGCCTGGCCGATTGTTGATCCGACTCTTGACGGGCTCATCATTAAACGACTCGAAGTCGTTTCGTGGGCAGTCTGGGTAGCATTCTTAGTCGACCTCGGGATCCGACTCTTTTTGGCGCAAGATCGTAAAAATTACGCGCTCAAGCATTGGTATGACTTCGCTTTGGTCGTTCTTCCGCTGCTGCGACCATTGCGACTCCTGCGACTATTAACCTTGATCCGAATCCTAGATCGGGCAATGTCGCGCACTTTGGCGGGCCGGACAACGGTCTACGTTGGCGGTACTGCAGTTGCCGCAATCTGCTTGGGTGGGCTCGCCGTCCTCGATGCAGAGCGCTCTGCTGCGGGGGCAAATATCACTAACCTTGGTGATGCGTTGTGGTGGGCGACTACCACGGTAACCACCGTTGGATACGGTGATCGCTACCCGGTTACACTCGAAGGCAGGCTCATTGCCGTCGTTTTGATGATGGTTGGGATCGGCGTCGTAGGCACAGTCACTGCGTCATTGGCTTCATGGTTTATGCAGCGAGTCCAATCGGAATCCATGTCCACAGAACTTTCTCCCACAACCCAAGATCACGGCGAGCACACCGCTATTTGAGATACTGAGATCGTGACCAGACACCTAGCGCGACTTTGTGCAGTGCTTCTGGGTATCACTGCGATTATTTTCGGACTACCGCTACAAGCGACTGCTGACGATAATGTCCACTCATCTCATGAAATAGCGAGCTTGCCGTGCACAGATGTGCTGTTTATCGGTGTTCGTGGTTCTGGCGAAGATGGTGTCGAAGGCAAGACCATTCCAGCAGTTCGACGTCGTATTACCTCGGCTTATCGTGGAACCTCAACATCGCTCTATCTTGACTATCCTGCGGTAAGCACTCACGTTTTAACGCAATCAGATATTGAGGGCTATCTCCTCGATAACGCAGCAACCGAGTCAGAGTTCTTCTCCTCCGTAGCCGAAGGCGTCCAAGAATTAGACCGGGTATTGCGGCACGTCGCTACCAGTTGCCCCAAAGAGAAAATCGTGGTTGTTGGCTTCTCGCAAGGTGCTCAAGTTGTCACGTCAACGCTGGCAACATCACGTGCAGCGGGCGCCATCACCGCGACATTGCTCCTTGGCAACCCAAGCCACTACCCCGGCCAGCATGTGCGCGAGCTCGATGGCCAGGTCGATACGGCGTCCTTTGGCATGCAAGCACTGCTCGAATATCTCCGCGAGCGCGAGAAAGAACTAAATGCTGATAGTCGTCGCGGAAAGCTCAGCGTGGTGATGACGCACGTCTTTGATCTCTATGACGGCAGACTACAAACCGCTGATATTGCGGCGTCACTGCGGCAAAGTGGAACCGTGATCCCGCCTGCCTATTACGCCAAAACTTTTAGTGTGTGCGCTAAAGGAGATGTGGTCTGCGACTTTGCTCCAGCGCTCTCTCGTATTTTGTCGAACTCCTCAACCCCCGAGCTAGAAATCAACCAAGCACGACCTATTCATGGCGGCTACTCCCCCGAAATGGCGCCCCGAACCTTCGCCGCAATTGATGAACTTCTTGGCGGCCAGACCAGCGTCTCCGCCTCCCCATCTCGCCCACAAGTCACCCTCAGCACCATCAGCGTTTCTCGTGTCTCTACTCCTTCGACGCCTCGCGCAGTCGCAGCACCAGGTCGATCAGCACAGCGCGAAAGCGATACAGCGACACGACCATCGTGGGCAACATTCATCCTTACAGTCGCCGTTGCTGCAGGAATCGGAGCACTCCTTGGTAGAGCATGGAGGAAACCATGAGACGGTTTCAGAGGTGGCGACCACAGCATCCACGCCTTGTAATCACAATAGTCGGGCTCATCATCGTGACCTTGCTCGTGGATTTTGCCACGATGCTCGTGGCTCAGCATCGCCTTGAGCAGGTGGCACAGAGCACTCTTCCTGGAGCAGATGTTCAAGCCAAGGTCGGCGGATGGCCGGTGTCGGTGCACCTTCTTGCCGATGAACTAGGTAGTGCGACGATTGACGTGACCAATGTCACCGTTTCGACCCATGGTCGAGATCTTCACGTCATGACGTTACACGCTTCAGCTCACGGTATTCATGGAGTTCGTAGTAGCGCACCGACCACGCTTGATAGCGTCAGCGGAACGGTGTATTTGAGCTGGAAAGAGCTGTCCGCGCAAACGGGAGCTAGCCTTTCGGCAGGTGATGATGGTTTAGTTCGTGTCACCGGCATAGTTCCTGTTTTTGGCGAGTCACTGCCGGGAAGCCTCAGCGGTGAATTAGAACTAGATGTTGAGTCACAGCAGCTACGAATTACAAACCCGACCGGAAGCATCGACGGGATAACCGTTCCTACCGATGTCCTAGCTGGCCTCATCTCGCGATTGTCTAGCCGTTTTAGCCTTCCCACAGTCTCTGGGCTGCACTGGACCGACATCCATACGGATCATGATGGTGTTGTGCTGCGATTCGCGGGTGCAGGCCTCATCATCACACGCTGAGCGTGCTGACTTTCCCAGAACGCTTCATACCCGCTAAACTGTGACCACCTGCGGATGTAGCTCAATGGTAGAGCCTCAGTCTTCCAAACTGATTACGCGAGTTCGATTCTCGTCATCCG
>JBOFIQ010000286.1:0-6880 GCA_051650245.1 Propionibacteriaceae bacterium
CATAGCCCAGAGCGCGAATCACCAATCCTGGTTGATTCTTGATCCGAGCCATATGCGACCAGTAAGACCGGGCTACCGGACCTACCTGGGGGTTGGCTGAACCCACAAGAAAAGCACAGATAAGTAACTGCCATGTGGACTGACCAGCATGAAGACTCAGGAGGAAGAGCCCTTGCCCAAGGAGTGAAAAGACCAACGCTACGCTCAAGACCCGAAGCGGTCCGTAACGATCGACAAGGCGACCGACACCTGGGCCGAAGATAGCGCTACCCAAACCGACAGCTGCCACCGCAAGGCCACCAGCAGCAAGACCACGTCCGCCTTGCGACAAGATCATGAGGTAGCCCAACTGCACCATGGCATTGGGCAAGCGGCCAAAGAATGAGGTAATGATGAAGGGCCAGCCACCCACGTGAGGCAGGCTGGGCTGAGATGTAGGCGGTGCTGACACGGGGACTCCTCGATATAGAGTGAACCGACGCGGCCCCACCTCACACGCGTCTCTTGAATCCCCTTTGCCCCGCTAGTCTACCTTGTCGACGCTATCCTGGGACGGTGCCTACACCAAAACTTCGTCGACTTAGCGTCATCGTCGCGCTGATTCTTGGAGTATGCGCCTGTGCTCCGCGTCCAGCAGTCACGACCAATGTTTTGCCGCAGATCGTTGCCGATGCTCCTGCTGAAAGTAGCGATGTTTACTCTGATGTTGCTGTGGCAGAAGGGCCAGGCGCCCAACTTTTTGTTGCCTGGCCGGTACTGCGCCATGAGCCATACCTGACGGTGGCGTTACGCGATTGGGCACAAGCACAAGCACAAGCATTTCTTGCTGCACATCCGGCTCCTGTGCCCGATATCGCTGAGTTGAATGGCACCTGGAGCTATCTCGTGCAGACGAAGCGTATGGCTGGTATTCGGCTCACGTTACAGTCGCGGGCTGGGGGACAGACGCAGACCTGGTCAAAAACGTTCTATGGTGATGCTGACGGGAAGTTGGCGTTAGCTGGTAGCGATTTCTTCCCTGCCGATAAGCGCAAACTGGTTCAAGAACTGGTGCTTGCTGGTATTCGTGGTCAAGGGATGTCGATCAATGATGACGCATTACATGACCCAGCATTGGCGACGACCCTGCTTGACGATCTTACGATCGATAAGACTGGTGCTGTGACAGTACGGGTAGGGCAGGGAGCGTTTCTAGCCCAAGGGGCAGCACCAGTAACGGTGACGTTGGCGGCAGCTACTATCGCAGATCTACTTGCCCCAGAGGTAGCCCAGATCATCACGGCGGTGGAGACGCACGTTGCCCCAGCCACAATTCCTGCGGTGCAGACCGTGCCGAAGGCAACAGCAACCCCGTCAACAAAGAGTGTTAATTGTGCTCAGGACAAATGCGTTGCCCTCACATTTGATGGCGGCCCGGTGCCGGCAACAGGTGAACTAGCGACTTTACTTAAGAGCAAGGGCAGTGTGGGGACGTTCTTCCTTGCAGGGGCTTTCGCCGCGGCTAATCCGGGTGCGGTGAAACAACTTGCCGACAGCGGTATGTCGATTGCCACGTTGGGAATGGATGGTCGTTCTTTTGCAGGGCTGAGCGCTGCGGAACAAACAGCGACGATAAATCAGGCAGCAGATCAGATCGCTGCTACTGGGGTTCCTCGGCCTGTGATCGCGCGGGCTCCCTACGGAGTACTTCCTGAAGGCGCGACAACTATGGGGTTGCCAGTGGCGCTGTGGGATGTTGATGCGCATGATGTCACTCCGGCTGATACAGAGTCGATGGCGACGACGATACTTGCGGCGGTAAAGCCAGGTTCCATGGTTCGATTCCATGATGCGTCACCAGCAACCCATGAGCAGTTAGAGCAGATCATCGCTGGGCTCAAAGCACAAGGCTATGTCTTTGTCACTGCTCAAGAGCTATGTGCAGGACAGTCGATATGCCGACGTCATGGATGAGATTTTGACGTCATCTCGGTGATCGCCGGGGTGGCTACTGAGGCAATGTAGTGAAATCTGAGAGACTAACTGCGCATCTGGAGAAGGAGAACTGACATGTGTGGCATTGTGTCGTTGTGCTACGGCGCAACCAACCCTCGCCTTGGCTATGAGGGTGGCGAGCTGCTGAAGCGGCTGGAATACCGTGGCTATGACTCCACAGGTGGAGCTTTTGTTGCCCAAGACCAAACGATGACGTTGCTGAAGGCTGTCGGTGCACCAAGCAAGGTTGTTCCAGCGCTTGGGATTGACGCTGAGTCTGGTGAACGTTTCATCGGCCAGGTCCGGTGGGCAACCTATGGCGCGGTGACGCAGGAAAACTGCCAGCCGCACGCGATGACCTGCAAGCTGCCGTTCCTCGGCGCTCATAATGGCAATATCTCCAACACCGACACTCTTAAGGTGTACTTGGCTGAGCATGGCCACACGATCTTGTCTGATAACGATGGCGAGATGATCACGCACGTTACTGAGGATTTCTACGCTGCGGCGCTCGCGGCCGGTGAGACCCTTGACGATCAGGGCCTCGCTATTCCTGCCTCAGCACTGCACCTCATCAATGCTGCTCGCCAGGCTGACGCTATGGCAGAAGGGTCCTACGCTGCGGCCTACTGCGATCCGAACTCTCCAGGGATTGTTGCGGTGAAGTCTGGTTCGTCGCTTTACGCTGGTATCGGGACTGATGATTTTGGTGATTTTGTCGTCGTGTCATCGGATCTGACGTCGGTCCTGTCAAAGACATCAGCGCTGATCCCGCTCGTTGAAGGCCAAGGTCTGTGGTACACCGAGAACCGTTACGTCGTCTTTACCTTGGGCGGCGAACTGGAGCTATCTGTTCCGGAGCCAAAACAGTCGACACTTAACGTCGCAGATACCTCGCTTCGTCCTGGTTTTGATTACTACATGGCCCAGGAGATCGCGTCAGCTCCAGAAAACATCGATGCTGTCATCGACGGCTATCTCACGACTGATGGTCGTGGTGCGGTGGCGATGGGGCAGTTGGTTGATGATGTGCGTCAGGCGCAGAGCCGTGGTGGTCGGGTCTACTTGTTGGCCTGTGGTACGAGCTACCACGCTGCCATGACTGGTGCAGGCTTCTTGAATAGCATGGCTGGAGTTGCGGTTTTCCCCTGCAATCCAGGACAGTTCAGGTCGATGTATCTCAATGCATTAACCGATCACGATGTAGTTTTCGCTATCACACAGTCAGGTGAGACCAAGGACATCGTCGATATTCTCGTTGATGTGCATGCGGCAAATCCGAGCGTGACGATTGCGTCGTTGGTCAATAACGAAAACTCCCGGATCCCGCAGGAACTGTCGCGCTACTACTTACCGCTATTGTGCGGTCCAGAAATTGCAGTCCCAGCGACAAAGAGTTTCATTTCGCAGTTGGCGATTCTCTATGTCGCGGCTGGACAGTTGGCGGGGCTAGACAACATCGACGCGAAGTTGGCTCAGGCCAAGGATCTGATCAGCGCGACATTAGCCCAGACGACGCCAGCATTGGATCTGGTTGCCGACAAGTTGTTCCAGTCGCCGTCGATGCACATTCTTGGGGCGAGTCTCACCGGTGTAGCGATGGAAGGATCGCTCAAGGTGCGTGAGGTTGTGCTCAACCATACGCAGGGCTACGACGTTGCAGAGTTTAAGCATGGCCCGAATACGATCCTGGGGAAAAATACGCTGTTCTCATTGGCTGATCTGGTGGCGGCTTTCCAGGATCAGAGTGCTGCTGCTGGGCTCTCGCGGGAAGCGCTTGCTCAGCTTGTGGAGGGGACTTTCAGCAACTATCCCTTGATCTTTGTATGCCCGCCAGATGAGCGCGATATGCGGATCACGGTTTCGCAGATTCATACTCACAAGATCCGTGGTGCCCACATCGTGGTGCTGGCGGAAGAAAATAGCGATCTGCGTACTGCTGCTGAGGGCGTACCTGCTGGCATCGAGGGTTACTGGTCGTCATTCGTAGCATTGCCGACGTCAGACGATCACAATCTTTTCACCTTTAGCTCATCGATTGCGCTACAGCAGTTGGCGTACCGGATGGCGCAGCTCAAGATGGAGTACCTCGATCGCATCGGCGTGGTCGATCATGGTGTGCATCCTGATAGCCCGAAGAACGTGAGCAAGTCTGTGACTGTGGACTAAAACGTCGCGCAGTCTGCCAACGAAAGTGGCTGCACATGTCCCATCTCTAGCATCGCTAGGGGTGAGACATGTGCGCTATTGGACAACATAAATCTGAGTCATTACCGAAGCTGGTGAGGTGCGTGCTAGCAGGTGCATGAACCCCTCTTTTGCGGAGAGTGAGTTCTGGCTTAAGATAAGCCAGAACTACTCAGCACGGGAGCACCCACCCAATGAATCCTCAAGATATGACGGAGCTATGCACCAAGCTCAATCGTGATGAAATCACGATGGACGAGTTCCATCAGGCAATGCTGACTGGCGAACCGGCGGTAAGCTCAGGTAAGGCGGCACGGAGATCTCTCGCCGCAATGGGTAGCGTTGATAGCAAGGGTCGGCGAGGTAAGCGCTTTGGGGTATGGCTTATTGCTGCCGCTGTGGTGTTGGGGATCATCGCATATTGCGGAATTAAGACAGGTGGCTTCCGGTTTAGTTTCGCTGATTATGCTGCAGTAGGTCAGTGTAAAGAAGCTGCCGCAAAGCAGATGAATGATCCCGATTCAGTCAAGTTTAAAGAAATCAAACTTGGGATGAGTGACAAAGAAAGAGGAGATTACCTGATAACAGGGTCTGCTCTTGCTAAAAATGCATTCGGGTCGTTCGTTCCCAGAGGGTTTATCTGCACAATCAATGGCGATAACGTGCATGTCGTTATCAAAAAAGACTAATACGGCGGTCAGGAAGCTGTACGAGTAGTAGAAACTCCTGTGACAAGGTGTTTCTCTATCTCGTGTGTGGGATGAGCATGCCTGCGGCGAGCAAGTCCATATTCCCACACTATCGTGGCGTATAGCGTTGCGTTAGGTTCGAGAAATTGCATCGATGGTGATCTCCAGGGCGCCTCGGTGGGAGTCCTTACCCCAGCCGCGAGGGTCATAGCTCTCCAGATTTGCTAAGGAATCTGCGGTAAAGAGAATCTGGCCGAACTCGGCGCCAAGGAATTGTGCGCAGGCGGCAAAAGCTGAACATTCCATATCGACTACTGTGCAGCCTTCGACGACACGATTGGCGATACGAGACTTGGTTTCGCGGAATAAACCGTCGGTGGTCCAGGTAACGCAATCGTGAGCTTTGAGCTGCGCAGCGACTATCGCGTCTCGGCAGCACTGGGTGATGCGTGGTGTGATCTCGATCCAGCGGCTAGCTGGCAGGTAGGCATAGGAAGTGCCTTCATCGCGCAATGCCTTGGTAGGCAATAAGAACTCATTTTCGCCAAAATCTACGAGCGCTCCACATGAGCCAGTCGCGATAACTGTCTTCACGCCATTGTTGATCATCCAGTGCATCAACATGATAGCTGCTGGGGCCCCCACAGGTGTTGCCACGAGGGCAAAATCGACGCCGTTATGCTCACCACGATAGATCGGAAGGTCATTAGAGACGCTTGAAAAAGTACCGATACGCGTTAGTGAATGTTCAGCGACGTAGGCATCTACTGCTTTTCCGAGGATGGCGAGGACGGCACGCTGGGGGAATGGCTGTTCTGGGTGATCAATATCGAATGAGGACAGCAGATCAGCGCGGTCATGGTCATAATCCAGCAGGGCGATGTCACTCAACGTAGGCATAGGCAAAGCCTAGCGATGACTAGTACAGATTGAAAGCGCTACGATTCCCCACAACACCATTGATGCCTGCCCTACATATGTGGAACAGGCATCAACGACAGCATCAGGAGTGGTTAGCCAGCCCCCATGAGGGCCAGCAGCACGCCACCGGCGATAACCGAAGCAACCTGTCCGGCTGCGTTTGCGCCCATGGCATGCATAAGAATGAAGTTCTCGAAGTCTTCCTTCTGCGCTTCTTTCTGCACCACGCGAGCCGCCATCGGGAAGGCTGAGATACCAGCAGCGCCGATGAGCGGGTTGAACTTGCCGCCAGAGAACAGATTGAGCAGCTTGCCGAAAAGCACACCGCAAATTGTGTCGAGGAAGAAGGCGATCAAGCCCAAGACGAGGATGAAGAGCGTCTCCTTGCGGATGAAGTCCTTACCGACCATCGTCGAACCGATTGCCAAGCCCAAGAACAAGGTCACCGTATTGGCAAGTGCGTCAGAAGAAACACCGACGAGACGTTCCACTGCTTGCGATTCGCGCAGCAAGTTACCCAACATGAGCGAGCCAATGAGTGGGCCAGCAAATGGAACCAGAGAGCCAACCAGGATCGTCACGATGATCGGGAACATCACCCGAGTGCGCTTGCTAATCTCCCGCGACGAGTAAGGCATGCGGATCATGCGCTCTTTCTTCGTCGTGAGCAGCCGCATTACTGGTGGCATGATGATCGGCACTAACGACATATAGGAATAAGCCGCAACAGTGATCGGTGCAAGAAGATTTGGTGCAAGTTTGGTGGCAACAACGATGGACGTGGGGCCATCGATTGCGCCGATAATGCCGATGGAAGCAGCCTCGTTATGAGAGAAGCCCAGAATCAATGCCAAGATCAGTGTCAAGAAGATACCGAACTGGCCAGCAGCACCAAGCAGCACCATCTTGGGGTTCTCCAAGAGCGGGCCGAAGTCAGTCATTGCACCAATGCCGATGAAGATCATCAGGGGGAATAGCTCGTTAGCAACACCCATGTTGTAGAACTGGGTCAGCATTCCGGTGCCATCGGCGGTGGTGCCAACGAACATGGACATTGGGAGGTTAGCTAGCACGCAGCCAGCACCAATCGGGATGAGCAGCAGCGGCTC
>JBOFIQ010000287.1:0-1914 GCA_051650245.1 Propionibacteriaceae bacterium
GTGAAGTCTAATAACGGGTAGCGCAGGGAGATGACTCTAACTCCGCCCGGTGAGGCGCTCAATCTCACGTCGATCTATTTTCGTTGGGCGGCCAGCACCTCGATCGCGACGTGCCCCTGGTCCACCGCTGAGATAGGCCGGTTTAGGCGGAGATTGGTCGATGTAGCAGGTCTGCGCGAGAGGCGCGCCGACACGTTTTGTGATGAGTTGAGTCACCTGGTACTTGCGTTCCCAGCCGGGTTCTCGAACGGTGATAACGTCACCGATCACCACGATCCGGGCAGGCTTTACCGGCTCAGAATTGAGACGAACATGGCCGCCTGCGACGGCTTTATTTGCCGCTGACCGGGTCTTATAGATTCGTACTGACCAAAGCCACACATCAAGCCGTACTGCCATGAGATGACCTTAACCTATCGAGTGTTCTAAGACGTGAAGAATATGTGGGCATAATTGCTTATAAAGAAATGCCACAAGAAGCATCGGAACGTCATCGCGCTGGCGAGTTTGCCCTCATCGGACTCGCACTTACTGAGCGGGGCAAAGAGCTACCAACCGGTGAGATTGAAGTAGCAGTAGATGCTTGGCACATTGCGGCAGCATTAGATGCACAGAGTTCCGGAGCCTGCCTCTAGGTGACGAGGGCGCGTAGCTGGGTAATAATGCCGGAGGATCCCGCGATGAGGAGTTCTTTGCTCGGAAGCGAGCTATGTCCTTCGACGAGTGCTCCTGCTTCGGTAGCGATCAGCCATCCGGCGGCTATATCCCAAGGGTTAAGCATCCGTTCGTAATAGGCATCCACTTGGCCATCGGCAACGCGACATAAATCAAGTGCTGCAGAACCAAGACGTCGAATATCACGAACCAGCGGAACCAACTGTGCAACGACCGTGCCCTGTTCAGCTCTGACTGTCGAGTCATAGGAGAAGCCAGTAGCGATCAAAGACTGGGCAAGCGACGCCGCAGGACAAAAGTGCAGTTCTTGCGCCGCACCTTGGGTGTTCTTAGTAGCGCCTGCGCCTAAGGCGGCGTGCCATAACTCGCTCGTGACAGGGTTATAGACGGCGCCTGCCGCCGGCCGCCATGCACCAGCGACCTGAGGATCACCCACAACCGCTGCCACCGAAACACAGTAGGCCGGTAACTCGTACAGATAATTGACTGTGCCATCAAGAGGATCAACGACCCAGGTAATTCCTGATGTGCCAGGACGATTAAGCCCTTCCTCGCCGAACTGGCCGTCATCTGGGCGGGCTTGGCTCAACAACGTAGCGGCAAGTTCTTCCGAACGTCGATCCATGATGGTGACAACATCAACGGCAGAGGATTTTGTTGCCACCATGAGGTGTTCTGGACGTTCGGAGACGATGAGTTGCCCGCAGCGCAGCGCGACCTGTGTAGCAATATCCATCAACGACCGGCAGGTTTCTGGCGTCGGCAAGGTCAAGATCACCATGGTCCTCGTCTCTGGTTCTAGTGCTGACGCCCAGTGACGCCACCGCTGTAGTGAGCTTCAAGGCCATCAAGGACGTCACAGAAATGCTGTTTACTGAGTTGCCCGCCAATGCGCCGTACTGAGGTTGGTGCGACCCGGATCACACGATTTACCCGAACGCTTGACGTATGGTTGCCTGCGTCCCAAGGGCCGTGGCCAACACTGACCCAATAGCGTCGCTCTGCTGCTTCCTGTTCTTTATCGAGCTGGTGGTTTTTGCTCGATAGCGGCAATCCCAATAGCCAATCGCCATCACAGCCCACGATCAGGACCGGACGGTCCTTGCCCTTGCTGTGGTCCTCTTCAAAGGGCACCCAGCTCCACACAACTTCGCCTGGATCGACATCACCATCTTTTTCTGGTTGGTAATCAACAGCGAGTAAGCCCGTGAAATCCCCAGGGTAGGCGACAGTAATTCC
>JBOFIQ010000288.1:0-1473 GCA_051650245.1 Propionibacteriaceae bacterium
CGTTCCTCGCGCTGAGGCATTGCTGTTTATCGCTGATAAAGCGCAGCACGTCGATGAGGTGATTCGCCCTGCCCTGGAGCGGGGCGCGTGGGTGATCTCTGATCGCTACGTTGATTCCATGCTGGCCTATCAAGGTGCTGGTCGGGCTCTTGACGTCGATCAGGTGCGCTCGCTCATCGACTGGGGAGTTGCGGGATTGGTCCCTGATCTGACTGTCGTTCTTGACGTCGAACCGACGCTGGCCGTGGAAACCAAGACCGATAAGGACCGCATGGAATTGGCAGGAGCTGATTTCCATGAGCGGGTTCGCGCCTGGTTCCTGGAACTTGCCGAGCACGATCCGGCCCGTTATTTGGTCTTAGGGGCTCGTTCGGATTCGATTTCGGGGCTGGCGGCGACGATTCAACATCGTGTTGCCGCGCTGCTCTAGCCACGAGTGTCAGTGCAATACGGCAGGATGTACCTGTGACTGTATGGGATGAGTTGATTGGGCAGCAGCGGGCTGTTGCGACGCTGAAGGCTGGCGTCGCTGGGGAGGCCCATGCGATGTCGCATGCGTGGCTCATCACCGGCCCGGCAGGGTCAGGGCGAAGTAATGCGGCTAAGGCTTTTGCTGCTGCGCTGCAGTGCCCTGACGGTGGCTGCGGTGAGTGCCAAGCCTGTCGAACGGCGTTGTCAGGGGCACATCCAGATGTCACTGTGATGCGGACCGAAGAATTATCGATTGGTATTGATGCGGTGCGTGATTTAGTGCGCCGTGCGTCGATGAGCCCGACGCTGAAGCGTTATCAGCTCATCGTGATCGAGGATGCTGATCGCATGACTGATCGCGCTGCCGATGCGCTGCTGAAGGCGATTGAGGAGCCGGCACCGCGCACGGTGTGGATCTTGTGTGCACCCACCCCTGAAGATGTCATCATCACGATTCGTTCCCGTTGTCGTCAGCTTAATCTCGTGACACCTGCGGCTGCTGACGTCGAGCGGTTACTGGTCCAGCGTGACGGTATCGATCCCGAGATCGCTGCGGTTGCGGCCCGGGCTGCACAAGGCCATGTTGGTCGTGCCCGGGCATTAGCGCGAAGCCAAGATGCTCGTGATAAGCGAGCCGAGATCCTTGCTATCCCCACGCGGCTGACGTCATTGGGGGCTTGTGTGGAAGCCGCTGCTCAGGTTGTCGCTGCTGCGAAGGAAGAAGCTGCACACATTGCGCAGGGGCTAGAACAAGCCGAAAATGAAGAGCTTGATCGGGCACTGGGTTTTGGGACGAAGGGGGCCAAGCCCAAGAACACTGCGGGGGCAAAAAAGGATCTCGAACAGCAGCAGAAAGCACGCCGAACTCGGCTTGAGCGTGATGCTATTGACCGGGTCCTGGTGGAGCTGACGGCCTACTACCGAGATGTCATTGCGCTACAGACCCAGGCGGCCCCAGAACTGATCAATAGCGATTATCACGGTGCACTGAGCGAGACGGCT
>JBOFIQ010000289.1:0-5716 GCA_051650245.1 Propionibacteriaceae bacterium
CAGTTCGGGCAACGGGGCATATGTTGCTGCCCGAGTACCGATGACGACCTTGGCACTCCCCCTGGCTGCTGCCAGGAATGCACGATAGCGTGCAGCCTCGCCTTGATCATGGGTGAGGATGACGACGTGTTCCCGGCCAAAAAGCTGCTCAGCCCGTGATGCAAGAGCTGTTACTGCGCGATGGTCAGGAACCAGCAGCAAAGCATTTCGCCCACTGCGCAGTGTCGCTACAGCCGCTTCAAGTAAGCCCGCTACCCAATCTCCGATGGGATCAGCGACGGCGGCATAGGTCCAGGCAGCTCGTGGCGATGCCCCACGAGCAAGCGCATCAAGGAAGCCATCACCCGTGGGATATGAGGTCAGCGGACCAGAATACGTACCTGGGACATAAGGAGCGGGGCGAGCGGGAGGTGCTTTCTCCGTCGTAGCATGACGTGGTGCGACAGCGAGGCGAACAACATCATGTGCCGACCCCCCGTAGTAGTCAGCGACGGCGCGAATTAGACGAATAATCGTGGGCGATAGCACTGGCTCAGCAGAGATGACTTTCGTAATCGGCGCGAGCCGGGCAAAGCTACTCGATGAAGCCAACCCCACCACAAACCCGGAGACGAGTTTGCCAGCAAACCGAACCCGGACTCGGCAACCCACCACGCAACTTTCGACCAAGGCATCGGGAATCTCGTAGTCAAAGCTGCGATCCAAGTGGGGCAAGGAGACGTCGACAAGCACCTGCGCGACATTTCTCGTCGCCTCATGCCCGAAGAGCAGTTCCTCACTCATAGCCCTAATGGTATGGGCTATCACTGACAAAACTTATTCGACCAGTAGGCTGTGCCCGTGACTGTGAACTGGCAACCTTCTTCTCCTAACGCTCGTGATCGCCGGCTGCTACTGCAGATGGGCATGGCGATGGTCTCTGGCGGTATGCCGGTCTACGAAGTCGAAGAGGAATTGCGACGCGTTGCCTGGAAGATCGGCCATCCCTCAGCGCAGGTCTCAGCTACGCCAACAGCAGTATGGGTATCGTTGTCCCAAGGCGAAGCTGCCTCAATCGCTGTAATCAAAGGGATGTTGCGTCTAGATCAGTCATTTGAAGTCAATATCATCCGCCGCCAGCTCCTGGCTGGAACTATCGATCAAGAAACTGCGCTTGTACGCATCGGTAAAGTACGCAGCAAATCTCCCCGATTGCCTTGGTGGGGATCAGCTATCGGCGCTATCTTCGTTGCCACTGGTCTGACACTAATTATGCAGCCAGGCTGGATCAATGTCCTTGTCGCAGGGTTATTGGCGGTAGTCTCACATACCCTCATCGTGCTCTCGGCTAAACACCGACTCTTAGCAACGCTGCTACCCACCATTGCGTCATTCGCTATCGCTGTGATCGTGCTCTATCTGAGTTCTCGCGGTGTCTTGGTAGGGCCGCTACGAACCCTGATTACTCCGCTGGCCATTATCTTGCCTGGTGCAACTTTGTCGACGGGTATGGCTGAACTTGCGGCAGGTTCTATGGTGGCTGGCTCTAGCCGTTTTATCTATGGCGGTACCACGTTGCTCATGATGGCTGCGGGCATCGTTGGTGCCGAAAAACTCATCGGAGTTCCTCGCGATGCGCTATCAAATATCCGGATTGATCAGATCGGTTGGATTGGTTTCCCCATCGGCTTGGTCGCTATCGCCATCGGAATGGGGTTGCAGGAATCTATTCCGCCTCGAATTGTTCCCTTTGCGTTCGGTAACTTGACGCTGACCTTCTTGGTACAGCTCGCCGGACAATATTTCGGAGGTGGCTACATCTTTGGTACGTTCCTTGGCGCAATCGTGGCCTCGTTCACCGCGACGCTCATCGACGCGTTACGCCCAGACGCCGCTCGCCTCGTCGTGTTCTTGCCGGCCTTCTGGCTTCTTGTGCCTGGGTCACTCGGACTTATTGGGATCACCGAGATGGGCAATGGCGCAGATTTCACTGCAATCACCGGAGTTTTGCAGCTCATCCTCATGATTGCGCTAGGCCTACTCATGGGGTCTGCGCTAGGGCGACCGTTCTACCGTATTGCGCGTCGTTACTCGGCTACGCACAAAACTGCCCCGACGACGTCGTAACGTCCTCGGGGCAGTCCAGAGTACAAAAGATTTAGCTAGCCACGAACAGCTCTGGCCAAGGCCTCGGCGCGATCTGTGGTCTCCCACGTGAACTCCGGCAGTTCACGGCCAAAATGGCCGTAACAGGTCGTGAGTGCATAGATCGGGCGAAGTAGGTCAAGATCTTCCACCAGCCCCAAAGGACGGGTGTCAAAGACCTCAAGAATTGCCTGCTCAATCTGGGCGTCTGGAACAGCTCCAGTGCCAAAGGTATCGACGTAGAAGCCGACGGCATTGGACCGGCCAATGGCATATGCAACCTGAACCTCGCAGCGCTCGGCAAGACCAGCAGCAACGACATTCTTCGCGATCCAGCGCATGCCATAGGCAGCAGAACGATCAACCTTCGACGGATCCTTGCCAGAGAAAGCACCACCACCGTGGCGGGCCATGCCGCCATAGCTATCAACGATGATCTTGCGACCAGTCACGCCGGCGTCAGCCATCGGTCCGCCTTGAACAAAACGACCAGTGGGATTGACGTAAATCGACAGATCATCGTTCATGGCAAAGCCATAACGTTCAAGAACTGGCGCAATAACGTGACGACGAATGTCAGGACGCAACTGCGTCTCAAGATCGATGTTGTCCTTATGCTGGCTCGATACCACGATCGCCTTGACGCCAACCGGCTTAATGCCGTCGTAGTCAATGGTGACCTGAGTCTTGCCGTCAGCGCGCAAGTACGGCAAGGTGCCGTCTTTGCGGACCTGCGTAAGACGCTCAGACAAACGATGTGCCATGTCGATAGGCAAAGGCATGAGTGACGCAGTCTCAGTGCAGGCATAGCCAAACATCAGGCCTTGGTCGCCTGCACCCTGAGAATCCCGTCGATCTTGTGATGATTCAATCCGAGATTCTTCAGCGGCGCCAACACCCTGAGCGATATCAGGAGACTGACCATTCAATGCGACGAGGACGCCGCACGAGGTGCCATCCCATCCTTGCTCGGCACAGTCATAGCCCACAGAGCGGATACGGTCGCGCACAAGTGCGGAGACATCGGCATAGCCAGTTGTGGTGACCTCGCCAGAAACGACAACGGTCCCCGCGCTTACCAGCGTTTCCACAGCGACGTGCGCTTGTGGATCCTGGCCGATGAGCGAATCAAGGATGGTATCGGCGATACCATCAGCGATCTTGTCTGGATGCCCCTCAGTAACAGACTCAGAGGTGAACTGCCGCACCATTACTCAGCGTCGATCTCAGCCAGTGACTCGGCGGTGAAGTTCAATGAGCTCGGTGCCTGAGTATCTTCGCCAGGAATGACCTCGTGGCATTCCAATACGCCAGCATTGATCTCACGCAGCGCGATCGACAAAGACTTCTCCTGCGGAGCGGTCTCGACGAGCGGGCCCACGTTCTCCAGTAGGCCTTCGCCCAACTGGCTGTAGTACGAGTTGATCTGGCGTGCGCGCTTAGATGCGAACAGCACGAGACGGTACTTTGAGTCGACGCGCGTGAGCAGATCGTCGATCGGCGGATTGGTGATACCTTCGGTCGCCACTAGATTCCCTTCTTGCGGACTCAGAGTGAGCCCTTCGTCAAGCCACACAATGTTATCAACTCTGCGACAGTACGTTCTACATCTTCGTTGACAATCCGGTATTGGAACTCCCCCGCAGCGTCCATCTCTTCACGCGCTGTGGCCAAACGACGTTGTTGTTGTTGGGCTGTTTCCGTGCCACGACCAACTAAACGCCGCTCCAATTCGGTCCAGGATGGGGGGTCAATGAAAATGAACTTTGCGTGCGGCCAGGTCGCCTTAACTTGTCTCGCTCCTTGGATATCAATCTCAAGAATGACAAATTTACCATCGGCAAGTGCATCCATGACCGCTTGGCGAGGTGTGCCATATTTGGCCATGCAATGGACTTGTGCGTATTCAAGGAGCCCATCATGAGCGATGAGATCATCGAACTGGGCATCACTAACGAAAGAGTAATGCTGGCCATCAATCTCCCCGGGGCGGGGTGCACGGGTTGTCATTGACACCGACACCCACACCTGGGGACATACCTCTCGCAGCCGCGCTACTACTGTGCCTTTGCCGACCGCAGTCGGGCCACAGATAACAGCGACACGAGAGGTATCAATCATGCGGAAAAATCCTTCTTCAAACCAGCAATTTGCTTATGGCCTAGCCCACGAACACGACGATTCTGAGCAATGGCATAACGCTCCATGACATCAGCAGCGCGCTTTTCGCCCATCCGGGGAACAGCCTTAAGCAAGGCCACGACGGGGGTTCCAGCTAAAACTTCGTCGGCAAGCGCACGATCAAGTGCCGCTGCCAGGCTGATCTTACCGGAGGCGACGTCGGCTTTGAGCCCAGCGCGAGCGCGACGGGCAGCAGCCGCAGCGGCGCGGGCGTTCTGGAGTTGTTCTGGGGTCAGCGTTGGAATGCTCATGGGGTGTGTTTACCTTCCGGGGTGAAGAATCGCGTGAACTTGAGTGCGAAGACTGGCATGGTCAGGCCCTGCTGCAATCACAGCACGGCTTGTCGAAGGAAGAACATGTGGAGCTTGTGCGCCAAAGAGCGCGCTCACTCCGTCCATAGTTCCTCCTTGTGCGCCAACACCTGGCGCCAAAATTGAACCCTTGAAGTGGGATAAATCGATGTCGAGTCCGGAATGTGTAGCGCCGATAACTAGTCCTAGCGCGTGCTGACCCGAACGGGTGTTATGCCACACAGCTTCATCGACGACGTACTGCGCCACGCTTCGTCCAGCCTGCGACGCGAGCTGGACATCGCCGCCTTCTTTGTTCGAGGTGCGGCACAGCAGGTAGAGGCCGCGGCCATTGGCATGGGCGGCATCGATGAAGGGATGGAGCGAACCAACGCCAAGGTACGGATTCACCGTCAATGCATCAGCAGATAGCGGCGCACCTTCGGCAAGATAGGCCGCAGCGTAGGCCTCACTCGTTGAGCCAATATCGCCGCGCTTAGCGTCAAGGATCGATAGTGCGCCGCGCTGACGAATATCAGCCAGCGTACGTTCGAGGGCGACGATCCCAGCCGAGCCGTAGCACTCGAAGAAAGCCGACTGCGGCTTGAAGACTGCAACAAGGTCACCCAGGGCCTCGACCAGACTGCGGGCCATCGTTTCAGCGCCCTGTGCAGTTGTGGGCAACTGCCAGGAAGACAACAAATGCGGGTGGGGATCAATCCCTACGCACAAGCGACCACGCTGTTGCGTGATCGTCTCAAGGCGCGTGCGGAATGGAAGCATGCCTACCAACCTAACTTATGTGGACTCTCAACAAAAAAACCGGTGTGCTATAGCTCATTGATCGAACTTACCAATGTTGGTCCAGCGTAAATCAGACCAGAATAAATCTGGATCAGTGCTGCCCCGGCGTCAAGCATCTGTGCCGCATCTGTTGGCGTCATGATTCCGCCAACTCCGATGATCGGAAGTGCAGTCTGGCTGGCAACGCGCCCGACAAGTTCACGAGATCGCTGTGTCAGCGGAGCCCCCGATACGCCTCCGGCTTCTTGTCCATAGCGGGCAGTATCAGCACCAGACAAACGATCACGAGAAATCGTTGTATTCGTCAGGATGAGGCC
>JBOFIQ010000290.1:0-8230 GCA_051650245.1 Propionibacteriaceae bacterium
CCAGCTATGACAAGTGTGCTGACCGCGTACTACTCCGGTAAGTAAAGGCTTGTGCAGCGCCTGACAGGGCCGCGTAGAGCGGTGTGTCAGGCGCTGTGCGGTGTCCTCGGTAGGCTTAGCCGGTGACTACCTCGACTAAGACCCAGACGCATGATGCTGATGTGAGCGCTACTCAGGAGGAATCAGCTAACCTCTCGAAGCGAAAAGCGGGAGGCATTCTGGCGGCATCGGTCATCGCTGCAGTGTGTTCTTTCGTGATCACGGTGATTACGGCGCGCGTTCTAGGAGTCGAGCAGAATAAAGAGTTCCTGGTTTTCTGGGGCGTACTTTTTGGGATCATGGGGACTGTTGCTGGCGTGCAGCCCGAGGCGACGCGGGCAGTGAACGTCAGTTCTTCGATGAAAGAGCCCACAACTGGTGCTCGGGTGGTTCCGGTGGCATTGATCTTGGGCGCCGTCGTCGCACTGGTCCTTGCCTTATCTTCGCCGTGGTGGGGAGCACGAGTCTTGCCACAGTCGGGGATACTGGGGATTGCTGCAGTGATCTTCGCGGCGCTCTTGCACTCGGGGCAGATGGCATTGTCTGGGTCGTTCGGCGGTGCCAAGGAGTGGGGACTCTATGCCGCTCTCATGGGCGGAGAAGCCACACTCCGACTCGTCATTGTTGCGCTCGCCATCGTGGTGGCGCCCACGCTGGTTGGTATGGAAGTTGCTACGGCAATACCAGCAGCGACGTGGCTGCTCTTTTTGCTGATACCAGGCGGGCGTCGTCTGGTACGTAGTCGTGCTGATCGTGGAGTACGCCAGCTGATCGCAACGGATGCCCAATCCATGCTGAGTTTCTTCGCATGGTCTTTGCTCGTGGTGGGTTTCCCCGTGATGCTAGATATCGCTGCCCCAGGGGCTGATCCAGCGATGTTATCGGTTCTGATCGTGGGTATTACGCTGACGCGATCGCCGATCATGATGCCGCTGCAAGCCTTCCAGGGTGTACTTATCACTCGGGTAGCGGAGTCAAAGGAAGGGTGCTTGCGAGCCGTCGTGAAATTGCAAGGCGCGCTCTTGGCCTTGGGTCTGGTGATGGCGGTATGCGCGGCTTTGCTTGGGCCGTGGATCGTACCGTTGTTGTATGGTCCGGCCTATCGCATTAGTTGGTGGTTGATCGGGTCATTGATGCTCGCGACCTTGCCGCTGGCCTGGCTAGTGCTCACTGGTGCGGTTTCGGTGGCGTTAAGCGAACACCGTGCGTATTCCTTGGGGTGGGCTGTTGCAGCGGTTGCGACATTCGTCGTGCTCTTGGTTTTCCCCGCATCGGTGCCGGTGCGGGCGGTGGCGGCATTGACCTTGGGGCCATTGACCGGTGTGCTCATCCACCTGGTTGCGATCAGGCGCGTCGATCGGGCTCTGGCTGCTGCTACTTCGTGAGCTGGCCGCGCAGTCGGCGACGTTTCCCGAAAGAGTAGATGCGGGGGAACAGCTTGAAGAGCAAGCCATCGACTCCAATACGCCGGTTTTGTTTGAGCGCTGCTATGACGTCAAAAATTGAGTATTGGCGACGTAGTGACCGGGGTGATTCACCTTGGAAAATCGACTGTTGTGCGGCTGCTAAGTAGTTCGCAACGCGTGATGTTCGCAGTGAGCGCTTCCCGGTAGGGGTTGATGTCAAGATCGCGGCTGCTTCGCCTAATGAGCGGAGTAGTAACTCGGTTTCGGCGACGGTTGCGACGTGGCCCCAGGTCAGCGAATCTGCTGACACGTGGTAGCGCACGGGTGCCTCGTTGATGAAGCGCACGCTGCGAGAGCGGATGGCTGCTGCGACGGTGTAGATCTGGTTCTCGGCTTGACGCACATTGACGAACTCCACATGGTGAATCGTGCTGGTGCGCAAGAGTTTGTCCCAGGGGAAGCTGGTGAAATGCTCGGAGAGGATGCCAGCCGCGACTTCTTTGCCGGGGAGATCGTCGTGATTTTCAGTGCCGTGCCAGTGGACGACGCCATTGGCTTGGACGAGTTGGTGGCGGCAGACGATCATGTCGATATCGTCGGTGATGTGGTCGTAGCCGATCTGGATGCGCTGTGGGGTGAACTCGTCGTCGCTGTCGAGGAAGGTAATCCAGTCGCCTGTGGCGCGTCGCAAAGCTTTATTGCGTGCCTCAGCTACGCCGACGTTGGGCTCGCCCAAGATCATGATGATGCGGTCGTCGGCTAATGTCGTGTGGAGGTTGGCTAAGATCTCGCCGGTGCTGTCGGTGGAGCCGTCGTCAATGACGATGAGCTGCCAATCTGGGTTGGTTTGGGCCAGCACGCTGGTGATGGCGCGTTCGATCGTATGCTCGGCGTTGTAGCCAGCCATGATGATGGAGATTGTCATGGGACCCTCCTGGGTTGCGACGTCGGCCAGTCTACGGTCTTTTTTCTCGGCCGTGGAGGGTAGACTTACGCGACGTGGCACTGACGATTGGCATTGTGGGGCTTCCCAACGCGGGCAAGTCGACCCTGTTCAACGCGCTTACGCGCAATCACGTTCTTGCGGCGAACTATCCGTTCGCCACAATTGAGCCTAATGAGGGCGTCGTTGGCGTGCCGGAGCCGCGGCTCCAGGTGCTCGCTGACATGTATTCCTCGCAGAAAGTGATTCCGGCGACGGTGACATTTGTTGACATCGCGGGCATCGTGAAGGGCGCGAGTAACGGCGAGGGGATGGGCAATGCGTTCCTGTCGCATATTCGCCAGGCTGACGCGATCTGTCAGGTCACTCGCGTGTTTAATGATCCAGATGTCACCCACGTCGATGGTGGGGTGAACCCCGCGTCTGACATGGACACGATCAAGACTGAGTTGATTCTGGCTGATCTTCAGACGATGGAGAAGGCGCTGCCCAAGCTGGAAAAGGAAGCGCGGATCAAGAAGGAATCCATGCCGCGTTGCCTGGCGTGGAAGGAAGCCCAGCAGGTGCTGGAGGAGGGGCGTACGGTATTTGAGGCTGGCTTGGATACCGAGCCACTGCGAGACCTGTTCTTACTTACCACTAAGCCCTTTATTTATGTCTTTAACTGTGATCAGGATGAGCTTGCCGATGAGGAGTTGAAGGCCTCAATGCGGGCTTTGGTCGCTCCGGCAGAGGCGATCTTCCTGGATGCCAAAATTGAGTCTGAGTTGGCTGATATGGAACCCGATGAGGCCAAGGAGTTCTTGGCTGATCTTGGGGTGGAAGAGCCTGGTCTTGATGTGTTGGCGCGGGTTGGTTACGACACATTGGGATTGCAGTCGTATTTGACGGCTGGCGAGAAGGAATCCCGGGCATGGACGATCCGTAAAGGTTGGACGGCCCCGCAAGCTGCCGGTGTTATTCACACAGATTTTGAAAAGGGTTTTATTAAGGCTCAGATCGTGTCTTTTGATGACTTGATCGAGTGTGGTTCTGAGCTTGGGGCTCGTAATGCTGGCAAGATGCGTCTTGAGGGTAAGGATTACGTCATGCAAGATGGGGACGTGGTCGAGTTTCGTACGGGACTAACGTCTGGTGGTAAGAAGTGAGCGTGGAGAGACACCTCAGCGCATACCTCTCTCGCGCCTTGGAGGTCCGCTCTGCCATTGAGCATGGTCGTGTGGACCTCTACTGGCCGTCTGCTACCGCTGACTCCGAGCTCTTTTATGAGCCGGACGGGCTCGAGGAGATCCTTAGGTACGAGCTGGTTGGTCGCACAGACTTGGCGGACTTGCCGATTCGTACTAGGGCAAAGGTGGCCAAGTCGCTCGTTTGTGAGGCGCTGGGATACCGCGCGCCTAGTTCCTTCCCCAAAGTGGCGGATGGGCCGAGGCTGCCTCATCCAGCGGTTGACGTGTACGCGCAGCAGTCGAGCAACATGCAGATCTGGAATCAGGAGGTCGACGCCGAGCGGCGTTACGTCATCCTTATCCTCGATGCCCACCAGATCGTTGATGTGAGGGTGATCGCTGGCGCGGACCTTGCTCAGTACGACAAGACGGGCAAACTTACTTCTAAGTTCCAGGCCGCTCGGATCGAGGAAGCAGCCGGATCGGTGCTCGTATCGGCTGGTGACACTCAGGCAGTTGAAGGGCGACTGGAGCCGGGCGTGCGTGCTGGCGCCCTGTCTCCCGTGGCTCAGCCCGAGCGAGGTGGATTCCTTTCCGTCTCTGAGGTCTATCGGCGGTTGTTGCCCATGGTGGGGGAGAGCTACGCCGATCCGGGCATCGTCCAGGAGCGCAACCGTGGAACTGTCGTCCACCGTGAGGTGTGTAACCGCCTTGGGGCGGTGGGCTTCGCTGACAACGGCCAGTTCCCTGACGTATTGTCGCAGCTTCTCGAAGTAAAGTTGCAGCTTGCCCGTACCGTTGACTTGGGGCTCGAGTTGCCTGGCTCTGATACCCCTTTGGCTTCGACAAACGGAATCTTCAGCGTCCGAGATGTGCGCTATGCGGTTTTCTACGCCTCGCGTGAAAATGGCCATTTCACAATTGAGAGTTTGGTGGTCACGACGGGGGCTGACTTCTTCAAGGAATATCGGCAGTTCGGCGGACTGACTGCGAACGCCAAGTTGCAGCTCCGGTTACCTGGCGAGTGGTTTCCCAGCTAGAAGAGGGTTGTCTCGAGCTCTTCACGGGGTGTCTCCTGTCGCTCAGCGGATGAAGCAGCGAAGGCAGCCACCACTGCATCGTCCAGTTCGATGGCTAGCTGATCCGTTACTTGCTCGCCAAGCGTAAGCAATCGAGCCAGCGCAATGACGCGCTGGGCCTCGTCCGTTGCTGGATTGGGTAGCGGCATGTGCTGCACGTACTGCGTGATCCATCGGCGCTTGCCCGAGTAGAGCTTGTTGCCACAGGTCTCGTCGTAGAAGCGGACGCCCAAGTTCGAGTTCGCCACCGCAAGCATCAGGTACGCGAGATCCTCATCGAGGATGTCATCCAGAGAGATCCAGTAGCAGTTGCCGTTTACGACCGCGCCTGACCTGTCCAAAGCGAAGCGGGGGAACTCACTGATGTCCGGGAACACGATCTTGGGCTGGGCCCACAGTGACGGCTTCTGAGGGACCCAGATCTCCCACCACTCGCGACCTCCGTCGATCACATACTTGCGCCCGCGCAGTTGATCTTCATGGTCGCGCAGGTACGAATAGGCCCCGGGCCATTCGCACAGGTCCAGCGGTCGACGCTTCGTGGATGTTAGGTCGTACGGATACAGCACCCTCATCTCAAGATGATCGGCGATGCGCCAAGGGGTGATGTTGCTCTGCGTGATAAGCGGCAGTAGCAGTTCAGCCTCCACCTCTGGAGCGGCATGGCTCCAGTTGTCGCCAAGGAATACCTTGTCTGCGGTGGACTTGATGCCTACCCGGATCTTCGCAATGTCGCCGAAAGTCCTCCAAGTTGCCTTTTGGAGTTCCTCCAGCCACTTGTCAGCCTCGTCCTCTGAGAGTCGCCACGGGGTCTTTGAGTCGGAAGGGAGGGCCAGTGTCCCGACCTTGACCGTAAATTGATTGCCGTTGTGGGTGGCGACGCTCGATTCAGCTCCCTCCAAGGCACGGAATAGGGGTAGGTCGGACGTCGCGTCCTCGCGAGGCTGCTGGTATGCACTCACGAAGCGCGCCGGTTGGTTCGTCGGTTGGGCCTTGCTCGCGATGATAACGGCCGGGAGGACGGCGGCCCTGAAGAGCTTTGTGTCCCCGAGGTCGTAGAGCTCGCGAACGCGCAAGCCGTCGTGCATGAAAGTTCGACGGATGTTTTCGCCCGCGATAGTCGTGAGGAAGCGGTTCGAGCAAAGGAGACCCAGGACCCCGCCCGGTCGTAGTAGGCGCGAAGCCACGGTGACAAACGGGTGTGTCAGGTCGACGCGGCCCGTCAATCCGAACTCGGTGGCGAGAAGTTGAGAGGCCTCTTGCCCAAGGTGTTGGGTTCGAACGTAAGGGGGGTTGGTGATGATGAGGTCTATCGAACCGGCCTTCATCTCGCGTTGCTGGACGAGAAAGTCACCGTGCGTGAGCTTCGCGGATAGTCCAACGGCGCGCAGGCGCTCGTGTGCTGTGGCGACGGCTTGTTCGTCGATGTCATAGCCGAGAAGAGTTATCGGGTTGCCGTGTCCCGCTTCCCGAATCGCCTCAGCTGCTGCGATCAGCAGCTCCCCGTCCCCGCAAGCTGGATCAACGATGGTCAGTGTCGCGTCGTCGCTGTCGAGTGCTGTCGCAGCCCTACGGGCGAGGAAGCGTGCAAGTTCAACAGGGGTGTAGTGCTGTCCGTAGCGCTTCTCGTTGGTGATTTCTCGCGCCTTGGTCATTGGCTCTCCGGTCTCGAGGAAGGGGGCGATACGGTGGTTCTTACGATCGACTACCGAGCGTGGGTCGCTACCGCTCGAGTCTGCGGGCACTGCTTAGCGCAGCGCCAACAATCTCCAGGCGCGATATTCTCCTAGTATAACATTCATGAGTTCTGAACAAAACTAACGTTTCAGCTATTCTAGCCATGTGGACACTTCTGATGACTCGGCGCGCAAGGCGGCTATCTACTTGCGCATCTCGCTAGACCGAGAGATGGATGGGCTCGCTATCGACCGTCAGCGTGAGCAGTGTGAGGCGCTTGCCGCGTATCGCCAGTGGGATGTTGTCGAAACCTACGTCGATCAGTCGAAGTCCGCCACCGACCGAACTAAGGTCCGTCCGGCCTATGACCAGATGGTTGCTGACTACAAGGCAGGAGCCTTCGACGCCATCATCTGTTATGACCTTGACCGACTCACCCGTCAACCCCGACAGCTTGAAGACTGGATTGATGCATCTGAATTGCGCGGCCTAGCTCTCGTCACCGCCAACGGTGACGCTGACCTCTCCACCGACGGCGGGCGCATGTATGCCCGTATCAAAGCCGCTGTAGCTCGTGCTGAAATGGAACGCAAGGGTGCACGCCAGTCAGCAGCACAACTCCAACGGGCTAAGCAGGGGCGCGCACCCAAAGGTATGCGACCGTTTGGGTGCGCCGTCAACGGTGATGTCATCCCCGACGAGGCAGAAGCTGTTCGCGCCATCTACCGCCTGTTCACCCGCTCCGTCCACCCCGAGTCCCTGCGCTCACTTGCTCGCGGACTAAGCGGTACCGAACCTATTGATGGACTAGAGCCACGCTCCAAGGACTCCCACGTAGTCTCTGTTGAGCGCGCACAACGACGCATCGCCGAGGGCAGGGAACCGCGAGCTGTGGCCCCCGACGGTGAATGGAGCCCCTCGACGATTCTTGGGATTCTGCGTAACCCTCGGTATGCCCAGATGTCTACCTACACACCTAAGACTGCTCAACACGACGGCGGACGCCGTCGCACATGGCGTGCACAGATTCTCCGAGATGACGCAGGGGAACCTATTCGCGGTCAGTGGGACGCGATCATCGACGACGAGACATGGTGGCGGGCTCAAAGCATCCTCGACGACAACGAGCGTGTGACCAACACTTCTGGATCGACGAAACGAAAGCATCTCGGTTCCGGTCTTTACCGTTGTGGCGTCTGTGATGCCAAAGTCACCGGAGCCCCGCGAGGCTACAGGTGTTCCAAGCATATCCAGCGCGATGAACAGGGCAATGTCACTGTCACGAGCCTCATGCGCAGCGGTACCGACGTCGACGCTTTCGTCTTGAAGGCCATTGCTAAACGCCTCGAGAAGCCAGATGCTTTACGTATGGAAGCTGTGGTCGACTCGTCCTCGACAAGCTCTGGTATCAACGCGGCCATCTCTGAACAGCGCGCACGCATTTTGAGAGCCCAGCACGACTACGACGAAGAGATCATCGAGGGGCGAGACCTTAAACGTATCCGTAATGCTGCTGAGGCTCGTATCGCCCAGCTGGAGTCCGAGCGCCTCATGCGCGGACAGACTGCTGGTCTTTCGCCCGTCCTTGGAGCAGACGACCCTTCACAGGCGTTCCTCGATGCTTCGCTGGAGGTGCAGCGGCAGGTAATTGATGTCCTGGCGACCGTGACACTGCTCCCGCATCCTCGAGGCAAGAAAGCCTTCAACCCTGACACTGTGGTCATTAAGTGGCGGTGATAACGCGGCGCAGCCGCGTCGGGTGATCCTGTGAGAGCGGATCTGGTGTAAGCGCAGATTCTCTGAGCATTGCCGATCAGGTCCCTCTCGTCCAACTACCTGGAGGAGATCGCCATGACCATCACCATCACTGACACCACGCCCCGTGTTTGGCCTGCGTGCCTGAACTGCTACAACGCA
>JBOFIQ010000291.1:0-16315 GCA_051650245.1 Propionibacteriaceae bacterium
GTCGCCGTCACCTTATCTGAAAGCTGTCATCATGTCATCCACGTATCCGCGCAGGATCGTTGCCTCGACCGTGTGGAGCTTCCGCTTCACCTACAGGGCTGCACCCGTTCTCATGGGATGCACCGCTGTCTTCACGCTCCTCCTGGGATTAGTGCCCAGCGCTCAGGTACTTCTCATTGAGCGTCTAGCAGTCTCAGTCGATCATGGACCGCGGAAGCAGGCCTACGTGTGGGCCCTCCTCACGGGGCTGTTGACGGCCGGCTACTTGGCTGCGGAACATGTGATGTATGCGCTGCAGAGGATGACCCAGATCGTGGCGACAGCTGCTGCACGCGTCCAGATCGCCGAATCCTACGCGAGTCTCGATCCTGTCGAGATCGTCGACCAGGAAGTCCCAGAGCACCGCCCGCGCCGCGCGTGAGGCCGTCAATGAGAAGGAGGTTGCGCTTCAGGCGACCTCCGGTCTCTCGCTAGTGTTCTCGTTGGTGGTCGTCGTGTCCCTCGCTATCACGATCGGGCGCAGTAGCTGGATTTCAGCCCTTTTCACGATCGGCTGCCTAGTGCCACTCAGCCTGTCAGCCATGTGGTACGCCCGCCAGGATCTCGTTGCCTGGCCTAAGATCAACGAAGCCCGGCGCCACGCGGCGTATCGTGAAGATCAGTTGGTGTACCCATCGCGGTCGGTCGAACTGGCCTGCATGGATGCACGCGGCTGGTTGACCGAGCGTATCGCCGCCCTCCACAGGGTCTCCCGCGACAACGAGATCTGGTTAGAGAAGCAGGGCGTTCGTTCTGATGCTCTGTCTGGTCTCGCCTGCGCCGTGCTCCTGGTTTGTGCGCTACTGGCGCTCTTGGTCGACGGTGTGAGTGGCGCGGGTGTCACGGCTGGTGCCATCGGTATCACCTCAGGCATCATGGCGACGGCAAACGTCGGGTTCGTCGTATCCCGTCTGCTGTCTGGCGCCAACGCTGTCGACCGCTATCGCGCCTTCGTGGAGCGTGAGCCGTTCGCTCACGATGACGCTGACCACGAGTGCCACGGCGTCTCGGTCCTGCGTGCTGACGGCTTAACCGTTCGTTATCCGAATGCCGCTGCTCCCTCGTTATTCGACGCCTCGATCTGCGCTCGTCGTGGCGAGATCGTCGCCATCGTGGGCTCCAATGGCGCCGGAAAAACCACCCTGATCAACGCGCTGCTCGGGCTGGTATCAGTGGAGTCTGGCCGGATTTGGTTCGACGATACCGACGTCACCGAGGGTGGCTTCACCCAACGGCACCAGGGCGTCGCGCTGATGCCGCAGGACTTTGGCCGCTACGAGTTCACCGTGCGGGAAAACCTCGCGCTCGCGGCCCCAGAGAAGGTGGAGAACGACTTCCGTGTCTGGGAAGCGCTGCAACGGTGCAAGATCGATGGCGTTATCGACTCTCTGCCGGACGGGCTAGACGCACAGCTGGGTGACCAGTGGGGCGGTACTAGCCTCTCCGGCGGCCAGTGGCAGCGGCTAGCGTTGGCTCGTATGGTTCTGCGCGACAGTCCCGTCTGGATCTTGGACGAGCCCACCAGCGCCATCGACGCTGAGGCTGAGGAACAGATCTTCCGCGAGCTCCGCGAAAGCGCGCAGGACCATATCGTCATCGTGGTGTCCCATCGTGCCTGGACTCTGCGCTACACGGACCGTATCTATGTCTTAGACCACGGTCGCGTTGTAGAGGTGGGCTCCTACGATGATCTCCGCTGTCGCAATGGTCGCTTCGCCCAACTGTTTCGTCTCCAGAACGTCACAGATACCCAAGAAGGGGACGTTCGTTGATACGGAAAAGAGCGTCCCGCGTGAGTTAGGTCTTGTTGTCCGTCTGTCAGCGGACGAGCATGACGCCTGGCATGCGGCGGTGGCTGGTAGCTTTTGTCGGCAGTAATTATGACTCACGGGGTATCAACTGATCGTCATCTGGTTACGCTGTGACTATGGACATGCAACGGCCCGGTTCGATGCCGGTTACTACTGAGCCTCCAGGCCTTGCCTATGCTGATCCGGCTAACCCAGAGTTGGCCACTATCGGGCAAGCTCAACAGCACATTACTGCGGCATCCACACCTCAGATCGGTTATGCCCCAACGCCGGTGGCACAGGAGCACCCACTATCTGGTGCAGTGTTGATCTTAGGATTGCTCGGTTTCGTGACGTTTATCACCGCGCCGATTGCGTGGATCATGGGCGCAAATGCGATGCGTGAAGTTCGTAAGACCCCGCAGATGTATGCGGAAAATCAGTCGCGGCTCAGAGCGGGGATTGTGCTCGGGCAGATGGCGACGATGATGGGCCTGCTGTGCGCGTTGGGCATCTTCTTCGGTCTGTACGGCTACTTCTGATCTCATCTGGTTGCGCTAGGCAAGGTGAGATAACTGCCAGAGCGCACGATAAACCCATCAACGATTAAGGATGCCAGGCAGCGTTCAAGCTGATCGGCGGGAGCTAGGCCGCTTATTGCCGTCGTCGGAATGGTGTGGTGTTCGCGTAACTGGGACAAAATCTTGCCGCGACATTGACGGTCAGTGCCTTCGTAACTTTGCTTTCGGGGTGCAGCGCCAGCGGGCTTTCCTTGCGCCTGCCAGGAGCATGATGCCGTCACAGGGCACAGGTCACAGTGGGGCACCCGAGCAGTACACATCACCGCACCCAGTTCCATGCTGGCGCTAGCCCAGCGGGGGGCATTGGCGGTATCGGGCAGCAATGTTGTTGCTAAGGCTCGCTCGGCTTTTGTCACACTCGGGCCAGGATATTGCTGGCCTTGGAATAGCCGGGCCAAAACCCTACGCACGTTGGTATCAAGGACAACGACCCGACGGCCAAAGGCAAAAGAAGCTACAGCAGCAGCGGTGTAATCCCCGATACCTGGAAGCGAAAGCAATTCGTCATAGGTCGTAGGCACATCGCCATCAAAGCGTTCGACGATTGTGTTCGCGCAGGTATGGAGCCGCAGACTTCGCCTGGGGTAGCCCAGCCGACCCCAGGCGGTGATGACCTCAGCAGGACTTGCCTGGGCTAGATCTGCGGGAGTGGGCCAACGCTCAATCCAGCGTTGCCACGGTTCTAGGACCCGAGCGACGGGGGTCTGCTGCAGCATGATTTCGCTCACAAGGATGCCCCAAGGAGTTGTCTCGTCGCGCCGCCATGGCAGATCGCGCGCGGCAACGTCGTACCACGACATGATCTGCTCAACAACGGACATGGTCACTAGGCTACCGGCGTGGACACTTCAAGGCAGCGTCGTAAAGCCGTATGCTCGCCCCATGCAGGGATCACAAGCACCAGATGGAAAGGTTGCTGCCAGCGTCTATCGGCGGCGTAGAGCGCTGGTTCTTGTCATCCTGTGTGCGTTAATTGGGCTGATTTCCTGGGGTATTGCTGCACTTGCGCATGGCAGGCAGCACAACTCCGCAGCTACTGAAGCTGCAACGGCTCATGTTCAAGAATCGCGTCCTACCCGTTCCCCGGCAGCGACGCCAACACCCGCCCCCTTGGTCACCGCTGGCCCACCAAAGGGATGTAATCCAGCAAAACTTACGCTGGCTATTAGCGGTGCCACCGCCGCTAAGTCGGGGGAGAAGGAAGAGTTTGCTCTCGCCGTGACGAATGGGAGTGCAAAGACGTGCATTCTTACGATCACTGGGCAGAATGCGGAGTTGGTCATTACCTCTGGCAATGACACGATCTGGACCTCCAAGGACTGCTGGGCCACGGTGGGCGATAAGAACGGCACCGTTGATCCAGGCAAGGGCTTGGAATGGAAAGCAGCGTGGGAAACCAAGCGCTCTGTCGGCTCGTGTGAACTCTCACCACAAAAGTTGGGCGCAGGCACCTACCTAGCTACCTGGACTGTCAGCGGTGCGGCCCCGGTGCAGCAGCGCTTTGAACTTACCTAATCACAATTGTCAGTGCTACCTCCTACGCTGGTGGTCTAAGGAGGAACTGTGGCACGAGTAGTGAAAGCTAAAGGCCCGATGTATGGCTGTTGTGAGTGTGGTTGGCAGTCAGCTAAATGGGTCGGTCGCTGTGGCGAATGTCAGACGTGGGGCTCGGTGGCAGAACTGGGTGCACCCACGCTTGGAGCAGTGCCAGCGCAAGCCCCTAGCACTCATGCTGTTCCAATCGCTGAAGTATCAGCGGCGGCAGCACAACGATCCCATACCGGCATTGGGGAGCTCGATCGGGTCCTTGGCGGTGGTCTAGTTCCAGGAGCAGTGATTCTGCTTGCTGGTGAGCCTGGCGTAGGTAAATCGACGTTGCTGCTGGAAGTTGCTGCGGTTTGGGCACAAGCCGGGCGGCGCACACTCTACGTTTCTGGGGAAGAATCAGCAGCGCAGGTACGGTTACGAGCGGAGCGTACTGGATCGCTGGCCGATGAACTCTACCTTGCCGCAGAGAATGACCTGGGCACGGTTCTAGGCCATATTGAGCAGGTCAATCCTAGTTTGATGGTGCTGGACTCAGTGCAAACGATCAGTATCGCTCAGGCGGATGGTTCTCCCGGTGGAGTGACTCAAATCCGTGAGGTGACCGGTGCGCTCGTGAGGGTGGCCAAACAGCGTGGCATGGCTGTGGTGATTGTCGGGCATGTCACCAAAGATGGTGGGATCGCTGGCCCCCGGCTCTTAGAACATCTTGTTGATGTTGTCTTGAACTTTGAGGGGGATCGGCATACCGGTTTCCGCATCGTGCGGGCAGTCAAGAATCGCTATGGTCCTGCAGACGAAGTGGGCTGCTTCGAGATGCAAGACACCGGAATCGTTGAGGTCCCCGACCCGTCGGGGCTGTTCACTACCGCGTTAGAAGTCCCAACCCCAGGAACCTGCACCACAGTCTCCATGGAAGGTAGACGCCCGCTACTAGCCGAGGTTCAGGCGCTGGTGGCGGGGTCTGCCACACCATCACCACGACGCACAGTCTCAGGTATGGATTACAACCGGGTCGCCATGATTTTGGCCGTCTTAGAGCGCAAAGTTCGGGTACGGCTCTCCGATAAAGACGTCTATGCAGCAACCGTCGGTGGTGCTCGGTTGATTGACCCAGCCGCTGATCTTGCTATTGCTGCAGCCGTTGCCTCTGGAGCCTGGGATATTGAGTTCCCACAGAAAGTCGTCGCGCTTGGCGAGGTTGGCCTAGCAGGTGAGCTTCGACGAGTCCCCGGCATTGATCGGCGGCTCGCTGAATCTTTCCGGCTTGGCTTTGATACTGCGATCATCCCGGCTGGTAGCGAAATAACTCGTCGGCCCGGCCAGCGGGTTGTGCAGGTCCCCACAGTGCATGAAGCATTGGCTGCCTTGGGGTTACGCAAACCGCGCTAGATCCGAACTGAGGTGCCGTCTTCGCGGATAAAAGTTACCGCGCCCAAGCCAGGATGTCCGTTTTCGGCAGTGAAGATCAGTTCAACACCGTCATTCTTACCTTCCTCTACCGGGGCGCCCAACCAGTCTTCCAGTCGCTTACGGTTTCCCGCAATTTCAAGGCTAGCGATGCTGATGGCACCAGGCAGAGCTCGGGGCAATACATCAGCTTCTGACTTCCACGTGAGGAAGTAGGGAAGTTGCGGGTCTGCTAGGACTCCACGCAAACCGATCTGCTCCCAGTCGAGACGGCGACCATCTGGGAATACGCGCGTGCCTTTGACTGCTTCCCGGCCTAGGCGTTGCTCGAAGGGTGATAAATCGGGAACAGAAATTACCCAGCTCATCCAGCCACCACCCATTTCAGAGCGAGCACGAACTGCCTGTCCGTAGACGGCTTTATCGGCTGCTGGATGGTCGAGAACTTCGACAACTTCAAGATAGCGGTCATCTGCTAGCGGCAAAATGTTATTTCGGGTACCGAAGCTGGGATGGACTCCGCCATCGCGGAAGCGACCGCCGAGGAGCCTCTCAAGGCGCCCCACCGTCGCTGCAAGTCCTTCATTCGCAGCTACTGCGTAGGTAAGGTGGTCCACATGCATAGTCTCAGTGTGCCCGAGCGTTAAAAAATTAAGAACCGGCGGGGTTTCAAAGTGCGAGCTAGACCACAGGCCACCTCAGCTGGCGAGCGACGAGGAAGATTGCTCCCCTTGCATCGCTGTAGCCCTCTAGAGTGGTGGTGCTTGGCTGGTGATGAGGAGTTGGTATGAGTGTCGTAGCAAAGAAGCGTGCTGCTCTCGTGCGTTCCATGGTGCAACGGACAGTGCATGCGCTGCCCACAAGCGCTGATGTGAATGCGCACTTTGTTCCAGCACAGGACAGCGCTGAGGCTTTAACTGTGGCTGCGGAGCTTGTTGGGCATGGATTATGGGTGACGCTGGACGACCTAGAACTGCGGGAAGCCGCTGATCCTGAGCAGGCATGTCTGCGCTATCTCGACCATATCGATGCAATCACGTCAGCCGGGCTGAGTAATCACGCAGAATTGGCTATTCGGTTAAACCCATTAGGTCTAGTCGGCGATGTTACGCCAGAAGCAGTACTGGAAAATGTCACGATCATCGCAAAATCAGCGAAAGTCTGTGGCGTCCGCGTCACCTTGATCTTGGATGATCCCCACACGATGGCTGCCGGTCTTGTGGTAGCGCAGACACTCCGATCAGAACTGGGTGAGATCGGTATAACTGCTGTGCTGTCCTTCCCCGGAGCGCAAGCTGCGGTGAGCGCGCTTGCCGACGTGCCCGAGGCGCGGATCGCGCTCATCAAACGTAGCGACCGGGTGGGTACCTCGCGATTGTTGAACCAACACGAAACGGATCTGGCCTATGTCGCGACGTTCCGTGACCTCCTCGCAGGGAGTGCAAAGATCACGGTCGCAACCCATGACAGTCGGCTTATCGCCATTACGAGGGATGCACTAGAACGCAGCACCCCGCCACGCGAGGGAGTGGAGTTTCAGTTCCTCTACGGTATTAGCCTGCAAACTCGACGCGCACTCGCGGAAGCTGGTTATCAGGTTCGTGTTGTCGTGCCATTCGGTATCGAGGGCGAAGATTACGTCGCTGCACGAGTCGCAGATTTCCCTGCTGACTTGGCATTACACCTCCGAGCACTGGCGCGATCTACTAAAGCACGGTTAGTCCGATGACTGAGGTTGTGGCGCCATTGCGACGTTGGCCTGTGCTTGAAGTCGTCATCGTCTTGGGCCTTGGGCTAGGTAAGTCGATGGTGTATTCCATTCTGGAGTTGGTCAATAAATTGACCCAACCAGTCCAACTTGGAGAGCAGACAACCCAACTCAATACTGCAGTTGTGCAAGAGCGGCCCTGGCTTGATCTGGCCTATCAGCTTGCCGGGATCACCTTCCCGCTGTTTTCTGCACTTCTCGCGCTCTATCTGGTGCATCTAGCCCACGGACATGCACGTCGCACGCTTGGTTTTGATATGGCTCGCCCTGTCCGCGATTTTGGCTGGGGTGCGCTCCTGGCCGCAAGCGTGGGTATTCCCGGTATTGCCTTCTACCTTGCTGCGTTACATCTGGGATTCAATACGCGGGTTGAGCCGTCGAATCTCAGTACTGTCTGGTGGACAATCCCGATCTATCTGGGCTTTGCTGCGGCACATGCTGTTGTCGAAGAAGTTGTCATGGTGGGCTATCTCGTGACCCGACTACGCGATGCAGGCTGGGCCATTGCTGCCACGATTGCGGTAAGTTCGCTGATCCGGGGCGGATATCACCTGTACCAAGGTTTTGGCGGTGGAGCCGGCAATATCCTCATGGGATTGATCTTTTGTTGTTTCTATCTCAAGACCAGACGGGTTGCGCCGCTGGTCTGGGCGCATTTCCTTATGGACGCCGTCGTTTTTGTGGGATATCCGCTGGCCTACCAGCGGTTGGCCTTCCTTCATTGAGGCTCAGTTTCGACGCCGATTAGCCCAATTCGAGTAGTAACGTTATTATGTTGTATCGGTCTGCAGTCGTGATGCAGGCTTCACCAATTGCTTCCCGGTTCGCCGGGTACACCAACACCGTTTAGCGAAGGGGCAACCCAGTGGGTTCTGTCATCAAGAAGCGCCGCAAGCGCATGGCGAAGAAGAAGCATCGCAAGCTGCTCAAGAAGACTCGGATCCAGCGCCGTCGCGCCGGCCGCTAAACCGGTCTTGGAGTGGCTGTTCCTCACGGAACTGCTCTCAAACGAACAACCCCCGCCAGTCGGGGGTTGTTGTGTTTTAGGCAACAATTGACCCCGGTTGCAGCCGTGAATTTTTGATGTGGTACGGACCAAAACGAAGCAGATTTGTGTTTTAGCTCCTTAGCCATCCAGAATGACCGTGCCCAAACATTCCATTTCCGGAGTGTTGGTAAGCAGAAAGCGGAGTCGAATGACGAGTAGTGTTCAGGCTCAGTCTCCCGTGCGTAGCACTCCACGGGGCCGAGTTGTATTCGTCGGAGCTGGCCCGGGGGATCCGGATTTGCTGACTCTTGCTGCTGTGGCGGCGCTCGCGAATGCAGACACTATTCTGCTCGATTCTGATATTCAGACCTCCATCTTTGAACATCCAGCGATCAAGGTCTCGCCACAAGCGCGAATCGAGTCGTTGGAGTTAGTCTCTCCCGATCCAGACGAGCGCGCGGCCTACATTGCGAAGGCTGTCGAATCTGGCCGCCGCATTGTTCGTCTCATCGAAGGCGATCCTTTCCTTGACGGTAGCGCTGCCAGCGAGGCAGAAGCCTGCGTCAAACTCGGCTTGGACTTCGACGTCGTCCCCGGCGTTTCTCGCCTGACTGCCGTCCCTGAATATGCGGGTATCCGCCTTGACGACGCCGAAGGCGTGCAGTTCATTACCGCTAACGAAGGCGGCTTCTGCGCCGAAAAAGTAGCCCCGTGGCGAGCCGCTGGAACGGTCGTTGTGTCAACACGAGCTGGGCACGTCGCGCAGTTCACGGAAGCAACTGCTGGCGCTGGGGTCCCGTCGGAGACGCCGGTCATCATCACCTTCCGTGGTGGTTCACATCAGCAGCAGTCCAAGGAACTTACGCTGGCGGGGCTGGCTGAGTATGTGCGTATCTCCAAGGTTGATCTGCGCGAGAAGGTACACCTGATGGTCGGTAACGCCTCAGTGAAGTCACCGCATGCGCTGGATTGGTTTGAGACTAAGCCGCTCTTTGGCTGGCGGATCTTGGTGCCACTAACCAAAGACCCCACCAAGGACGTCTTGGGTCGGTTGCACAGCTACGGCGCCCACCACGACGAGGTTCCGACCATTTCCGTCGAGCCACCGCGTAGCCCCACGCAGATGGATAAGGCGATCCGTGGTCTTGTGGAAGGCCGCTTTGAGTGGATCGTCTTCACCTCGACCAATGCCGTGCGCGCCGTGCGTGAAAAGTTTGAAATCTACGGCCTCGATGCTCGTGCCTTCTCCGGCCTGCGTGTGGCTTCTGTGTCAGATAAGACCACGGAAGCTCTTAAAGCCTGGGGTATTGAGCCTGATCTGATGCCGAGTGAATGCCAAAGCGTTGCCGGTCTGGCTGAGGAGTTCCCGGCCTATGACGCCGCACTGGACCCAATTAATCGAGTGTTCTTGCCACGCGCAGATATTGCGACCGAGACCTTGGCTGCCGAACTTACCGAGCTGGGCTGGGAAGTGGAAGACGTAACGGCTTACCGCACGGTACGCGCTGCACCGCCGCCGGCTGACACGCGCGAAGCGATCAAGACGGGCAAGTTTGACGCGGTCATATTCTCCTCCTCATCAACGGTGCGTAACCTCGTCGGCATTGCAGGTAAGCCTCATCACACGACAATTGTGGCCGCTATCGGGCCGGCAACAGCAAAGACCTGTGAAGAGCACGGTATGCGTGTTGATATCATCGCTAACCGCCCGGACCCGGTCGAGCTTGTCGATGCCCTTGCAGCGTTTGCTGAGCAGCGTCGCGCAACGATGGTCGCCAATGGCGAGCGGGTGACCAAGCCATCGCAGCGTCGTCCAGGTTCACGCCGTCGCGTTTAAACTGGGGGAGTAACCCCAAGGAGGATGCACATGACGACGGTTGTTCACGTCCTACGTCACGGCCAGGTCGATAACCCCACTGGCGTGCTCTATGGCCGTGTGCCGGGCTATCACCTCTCTGCTTTAGGCCACACCATGGCGCAACGCGCAGCACAGGTCACCGCGACGTTGCCGCTGACCTATCTATGCTGCTCGCCGTTAGAGCGGGCTCGCGAGACGATTGCCCCGATCTGTGAGCAACACCCAGGTCTGGAATTGGCTATCGATGAGCGCCTTATCGAGGCCGAGAACCGGTTTGCGGGTGAGCCTTTTACCTGGCGAGGTTTTGTGCGTCACCCGCAACGGTTGCTGTGGCTAGCGAACCCGCTCACGCCAAGTTGGGGTGAGCCGTACCACGAGGTTGCAGCCCGGATGCGCGACGCGATTCTCGACGCTGCACAGCAGGCAGGCGAGGGCGGCCAGGCATTGCTGGTATCCCACCAGCTGCCGATCTGGATTGCGCGTCTTAGTGCCGAGGCAAAGCCGTTAGCGCACCTACCAACGTCGCGGCAGTGTTCGCTGGCAAGTATCACGTCCTTCACTGTTGAGAATGGCCGTTGCACGAGTGTCAGTTACCAAGAGACATCGGCTGATCTGCTCTCGGATAAGGCGCGGCGTTCGCCTATCTCGACATCGACGCCTGCGTCATGATCGCGCTGGATTTCGCCAGTTGGATGAGCCAAACTGTTGCTGGCGATCTGGTGCTGGCAATTCCGGTTGCGCTGCTGGCGGGGTTGGTGAGTTTCTTTTCTCCCTGCGTGCTCCCGCTACTACCGGCGTACCTGAGTTATGCCAGCGGGCAATCGGCAGCCGACATTATGTCGGGTAATCGTCGTAGTGGGCGGGTGCTGCTGGGGTCAGCCCTTTTCGTGCTGGGTTTTGCTGTGATCTTCACTCTCACCGGAGCGATCTTTGGCGGTATTGGGCAGATTATCGGGCACTATCGACGACTTATCGAGATCGCTGCTGGCGCTTTATGTATCGTCCTTGGCCTGATCTTTGCTGACGTCATTGGCTTTGGGCAGCAGACCCTACGTCCGATACGTGCCTCACGTATGGGGCTGGCTGCAGCACCGTTCTTGGGTGCAGCCTTCGCCATCGGATGGACTCCATGTATTGGGCCTACTCTGGGCGCTGTACTGACGCTGGCACTCAACGAATCATCATCAAGCAAGGGCGCATTTCTCGCTCTTTGCTATGCCCTCGGGCTTGGTATCCCTTTTATCATCGCGGGGTTACTCTTCCACCGGATTAACGCACGACTGACCTGGGTCAAGAAACATATGCGCGTTGTCATGTGGATCGGCGGTGGCTTGTTGATCGTCGTCGGCCTTTTGCTTCTTGCGGGCCTATGGCAGCCGGTGCTCCACACCATTCAGATCTGGAGCAGCCGTTTCGGTGTGCGGATCTAGCGCGATTTAGTGCTTGGCGACCTTGGCCCAGATCAGCCAGGTGAACAGACCAACACATGCACCACCGACGATATTGCCCAACGTGACTGGCAAGAGGTTCTGGATGAGGAAATCGCTCAGGGTGAGATGGGTGAAGGAGCCAGCGCTTGTTCCTGCCTCAGCCCAGAATGACGCCGGAGCGCTGCCTTTGAGTAGCAAGCCAAAGGGAATGAGGAACATGTTAGCCACCGAGTGCTCAAAGCCGGTAGCGACGAACATCGCAATGGGCAAGACCAACACCAGTAGCTTGTCTGCCACCGTCTTTCCTGCATAGGTCAGCCATACTGCAAGGCAGACGAGGATATTGCACAAGATACCCAGGAAGAAAGCCTCAGTCAGGCTGTGGGAGCACTTGTAATCTGCGATCTTGAGTAGCGACAACCCCCATGCACCTTTGGCTGATTCCCAGGTGCCAGCAAGGAACAGTAGGGCAACGACGGTGAGCGCACCGACGAAGTTACCGAGGTAAACCACGAGCCAATTGCGCAGCAGCTGCGGCCAGGTGATACGTCGAGAAGCCTTGGCGGTGAGGGTCAAGGTAGAGGAGGTGAAGAGTTCTGCGCCAGTCAAAATAACCAAGAGCAGACCGGTGCAAAAGACCACACCGCCCATGAGTTTGGCAACGCCGAGCGGGAGCTTGTCTGCGCCGAGCTGGGAGGTGATGTAGAACGCAAAGCCGATAGCGATGAAGGCTCCAGCGCAGATCGCAAGGAGAAAGGATTTGAGGGGCCGGCTCTTGGCCTTACCTTCAGCAGTTGCGACAGCAATGTCGAGCATCTCTGCGGGGCTGGCAAGCAGGTTCTGCGACATGGTTTCCTCCTCGAATCGGCCGCTTAACCTTAGCCGATAATGCGCCCAAGTGCGTCAGGCCCAGCTCTGGCCCTAGCCCTCATTGGTGCTAACCGTGACCGACGACCTTCTTCGCTACGGCTTCAATAGCGCGGTAAGGAGCAGCCTTGGCGAGCTTTGCGCCGACGAGATTTGCCACTCCATCGACAACGACAGGCTTGTTCTTTGCCCAACCTGCCATCGATGTGGCAATGACTTGGTGCGGGGTGCGGCGCTGAGTCATCACCTCATCGTTATTGGCGACGTCGAAGAAACTGGTATCAGTAGGTCCAGGGCATAGCGCCTGAATGGTGACGCCGGTGCCCTTGTATTCGCTCCATAAGGCTTGGGTGAGGCTCAGCACGAAAGACTTTGTGGCAGCGTAGAGCGCGAAGTTGGGTAGCGGCTGGAATGCAGCGGTCGAGGCAACATTGATGAGCACGCCCTTCCGCTCGACGATGCTAGGAAGATAGCGCGACGCGAGATCGGCAACGGCAGTGCAGTTCAGCGAGACCATCTGCACCACGCGCGCGGAGGGCATCTGATCAAAGCGGCCAATATCACCAAAACCAGCATTATTGACCAGCACATCAACCGCGGGGTGAGCCGCCACGAGCCGATCTCGATCCTCAGCGAGCGCTAAATCAGCTACGACGATGGCCGCAGCTACTCGAAATTGCTCGTGCAAACGCTCTGCGAGAGTACGAAGTTCCTCCTCGCGACGGGCAACCAAGATAACGTCGTGGCCTTGGGCAGCAAAGGCTTCAGCAAAGGCTTGGCCGATCCCGCCGGTAGCTCCCGTGATAAGCGCTGTGGTCATGTCACCAGCCTACGGGCCCAGTCCGTGGTTTGATGTGCATATGGAAACGACGCACAGCGATATAGCTCGCCCGCTGCCGACGCCCGAGCACTACGATCTCATCGTCATCGGATCGGGGAGCGGCAATACCATCATTGACGACCGTTTTGCCCAGCAGAAGGTCGCCCTCATTGACCACGGTCTTTTTGGTGGAACCTGCCTGAATCGCGGATGTATTCCCACAAAGATGTTCATCTATCCCGCTGAGGTTATGACCCATGCTCGGCGTCTACCCAAGCTCGGTATTGATGCCACTATCGGTCAAGCGCGCTGGGACAAGATTCGGGATCGGATCTTTTCGCGGATCGACCCGCTGGCTGATAAAGCGCTGAAATGGCGCGAAAGTAACCCCAACGTCGATGTCTTCACCGAGACTGCCGCTTTTGTTGGGCCACGCACGGTGAAAGTCGGCACACGGCTACTCAAAGCCGACCAGATCGTCATTGCCACCGGGTCGCAGGCGCGAATGCCCCAGATAGAGGGCTACGACGAGTCAGCTAGTCGGATTCATACGTCTGACTCCATCATGCGAATTGAAAAACTGCCCCGCTCGGTCATCATCATCGGTGGGGGAGCAGTTGCTGCTGAGTTTGCCTATCTTTTCTCTGCTTTTGGGGTGCAGGTAGCGGTCATCAGCCATGCGGAACGGCTCTTGATGGCTACCGATAACGACATCAGCGTGGCTTTCACCCATGCGCTCGCGGAACGTGCCAGGGTCGGTTTGCGCCAACATCTCACTCGCTATGAGGCGCGCAAGAACGGGATTACGGTGTTCACCGAAGATCCGGTCGGCACGGAGTACGAATACGATGCTGACTTGGTGTTGGTTGCGCAAGGCCGTGAGCCCAACTCTGCCGGGCTAGATCTGGGCTACGCCGGGGTGCAGACCGACGCCGATGGATTCATCATCGTTGACGAATATCAGCGCACCACGGCAGAGGGTATCTACGCTCTCGGTGATGTCTGCTCGTCTCGGATGTTGAAACACGTCGCTAATCGCCAGGCGCGAACGGTGGCCTACAACGTGCTCCACCCAGCAAATCCACGTCCAGATACCCTCACTGTTGTACCTGCAGCAATCTTTACCGACCCAGAAATCTCCGTCGTGGGACTGACCGAAAAGGAAGCTCGCGCCACCGGCCGGACGATCGCTGTCGGGAAGAAGGACTACGCCGATGTTGCTTTCGGGTGGGCTATGGAGATTGAGCGGGGCTGCTTTGCCAAGGTCATCATCGACGCTGACACGTTAGAAATCTTGGGTGCCCATATCATCGGCCCCCATGCGGCTTTGCTCATGCAGCCGCTGGTGACTGCACTGACTGAAATGATCCCTGCTGACCGTCTTGGGCGAGGGGAATACTGGATTCATCCCGCTCTGGCTGAGGTCGTGGAGAATGCTGTGCTTGATGCGGTCAAGAATGCAGGGCGTACTACCGAATAGGTGCGATCACGCTTTGGGAGTAAAGCGATAGCCGACGTTACGGACTGTCTCGATACAGGAATCGAGTTCCGGCCCGAGCTTGGCCCGTAAGCGACGCACATGGACGTCGACAGTGCGCGTCCCGCCGTAGTAGTCGTAACCCCAGACGTCAGTCACGAGCTGGTCGCGGGTAAAAACTCGACCGGGGTGGGCCACGAGGAACTTCAGGAGCTCAAACTCGGTATACGTCAGATCAAGGCTGCGGCCGTGGGCAGTCGCAGTGTAGCCAGATTCATCAATGGTGATCCCTGATGCGTGGAGCAGGTTGACTGTAGAGCTATCGAGTAATCGAATCCGCAGTGCAATCTCGCTGGTGCTCGCGGCCATCGCAACAAAATCAGTAAATCCCCAGCGTGGATCAAGCGCGGGCATCTGAGCCGAATTAACGACGAGCAATACTGGTAAAGCGGAGAGAATCAGGCAACTTTGCTGTGCCCACGCATGTTGTTCCCGGGCGTCGATCAGGACAGCATCAGGGTCAAGGGCTAATGCGGCGTGAGCGCTGTCTACCCGCCGGATGGTGTGGCCAAGCTCCGTGAGCGCAGGCAGAACGTCGTCGGGGGCACAGGAGACGACGGCAAGGAGCACCGTTCCATTCTCCCACGGTTGCAATCGGTGAGGTTAGCTGTCCACGATGATCGTGACCGGGCCGTCATTGACGAGTGATACCTGCATATCGGCGCCAAACTGACCGGTCTCCACATGAGCACCCCGAGCCCGAAGATTCTCCACGTAGGCATCAAATAGCGGCTCAGCACGAGTGCCGGGAGCTGCGTTATTCCATGACGGGCGTCGGCCTTTGCGAGTATCGGCATAGAGCGTGAACTGGCTGATGGCAAGGATCGGCGCGTCACAGTCGCTCGCGGAGAGTTCCCCATCGAGAATGCGCAACTCCCATGTTTTGCGCGCAAGAAGCTCAACATCAGCGGGGCTATCGTCGTGAGTAATCCCTACCAGCGCGACTAGACCGGGCCGTGGCAAGGAACCGATAACCTGACCAGCAACGCTGACAGATCCTGATAATGCTCGTTGAAGGACAATGCGCATGCGGACACGATAGCGGCCTATGCCATGATTACAGACATGACTGCTTCGACGTTGATCACTGTGTGCGCCACTGGTGCAGAGATTTCCAAGGACCAACTGCCCCAACTCCCCACCACGCTGGAGGAGCTTGCGGAAACTGCCAAGTCCTGCGAGGTGGCCGGTGCCGCCATGATTCACGTGCATGTGCGCGATACTGAGCACAAGCCCACACTTGAGGTGTCACGCCTCAAAGAAGCCGTTGCGGCGGTACGTGAAAACTCCAATCTCATCGTGCAGCTATCCACGGGTGGCGCTGTGACCGACCCGCTGGAGAACCGCCTGCGAGTGCTCGAAGCCTTGCCGGATTCCTGCTCGTGCTCGATGGGCACACTGAACTTTGGCGATGACGTCTTCATGAATCCGTGGGGTTTCATCAAGGATCTGTACCAGTCGGCACGCGAGAAGCAGATCGTTCCTGGCTTTGAGATCTTCGACATGGGCCAGCTCGTGTCGCTAGAGCGCCTCATCGCTGAGGAGGGGCCGACCTTTGGTGGCAAGGTCCATGTGGAGTTCATCCTGGGCGTCGCCGGTGGCATGGACGCAACCCCGTGGCAGCTAGCGCAGGCAGTTAATGCGATGCCGTCGTGCGTGACGTCCTGGTCAGCGTCTGGCTT
>JBOFIQ010000292.1:0-1559 GCA_051650245.1 Propionibacteriaceae bacterium
CGGGGGATGCTGATGTTGCCTTGCAGACCGGTCAGCATGGTCACGCCAGCCTGGGCCAGTGCCAGACGATTGCGCAGCAGATCGATGAAGCTACCGGCTAGCAGCTCATCGGCCACCAGGTTGCCACCAGCAGTAGGAGTGCCCACCACCAGATCGCGACGCAGCACTTCGTTGGGGATCACGATGCCGTTAGAGGAGCGCTCATACTTTTGAGCAGCAGCCTTACCGACTTCGATTTCAAACTCGGCAGCCCGACGAGCGGAAACGTCACTGGGGTTAGCAAGGAAGTTCAGTGCGCGAGCAAAGCTGAACGAACGGGTCTCCTTATCGGAGAGGCCGACATCGTTAGAAGTGATGTCAGCAGAGCGAATGACTTGTTCCACGGGTTGAGTGCCGAGTTTTTCAAGGACAGCAGCACGAGCTTCGTCGATAGTGCGACCACCGTCGATCAGCTCGCGAGCCAGGTCTTGCATCTGGTGCTTATCGCCCAGTGCACTGATGGCGGCGATACGGGTACGCTCGGCCTCAACGGCCTCGGACCGGATCACCTCCAGATCTGGAGTGTTTTCCATTTCGGGTTCAGGTGTTGGTGATGCGGCTGGGGCCGCTTGAACAACGGTCTCATCAGTTAGAGACCTGCCGATTCCAATCGTAGGGTCAGCAGGTATAGAGACCACACTGACTTCGTAAGGCGACCATTGAGTCGCAACGAAGTCATCGCCTCGCTCTTCCATCTTGTCGATCGAATAGCCGAAGCTGATGCCGCGCAAAATATTATCGCGGACATCGTCGAGCACTTCTTGCGCAAACTTGTTACGCGAGAAGCGCACCTTCACATAACCGCGCCGTTTCCGCCCATCAACCCAAGCGCGTTCCACAACGCCGACCACGCGATCGGGATCGTGATTAAACAGCAGCGGGGCGCCATCGTTCAGACGACTCAGATTTGCTGCATCCATCTCGTGGCTCAGCACTTCATTCCCGAAGTACCGCATCACGGGATACTCAGAGCTAAACGGAAATTCAAAGCTCCGCTCTTCATCCAGCGCGCGGAATGAGGTCACCTCAGATCGCTGAAACTTGCCGCCTTCAGTCGCACGGATCGGATCGATCTTGGTCAAAGTACTAAAACGATGACCCACCATCGTCTCAGTCGCCTCACCGTCGCGATAAATCCGAATCAACGCAGCCGGATCCTCTTCGGTTGCATCAATGCTGAATTCAGTGTCAGGCACGCCCAACGTACCTTCGCGCATCACATGCTCAATACGACCGCGTGCGCGACCGCCAGAGCTGTTCCACGAAACAAAATCACCCTCCTTCAGCGCGTCAGGCGCTGCACGTTTTTCGGTCACGGCTGCGTTCTCAATTTTGTCCACTTTAGAGCGCTCGCCTGTTGCCTCTTCAAATTCAAGTGGCTCATAATCGCGCTCGCTCAGCCATGCGCGTGCTTCTGCTGCTGTGAATTCGCTTAAACGAAACCTGATTGCCTGCAGCTCAGCACCTTCTTCGCCTTCCTTGATCCCAAAAATAAAGTCGACTCCGTTGCCGCCTTCATC
>JBOFIQ010000293.1:0-3768 GCA_051650245.1 Propionibacteriaceae bacterium
AGGCTATGCCTGTGGCGGCGTGCCGTACATCTTCTGCTCCGGCTGCGGGGTGGGCCCACCCGGCTGCTCAAGGCGAGGCTGCTGCTCGATCTGAGTCGGAATCTGGTACTGCTGCTGAGGCATCGGGGCCGGTTGCGCAGCCTGAAGCTGCCCCGGAGCCACCATCGGGTTATTCGGGTAAGCCTGCTGGTACGTCGGTGCCGGAATCTGCGCATTGCCTGCGGCCTGGGCCTGCTGCTGAGTGATCGTCGGACCAGTTTCAAAACCCGGACCAAAATCAACAGTCTGGCTCTGCCGAACCTCAACGTTAGCGACCTCGAAGCCGGTAGCGGCCGGGAACTTCGAAGCAAACATCCCCGCAATGAGCGACGTCGGGAACTGCTCACGAGCGATGTTGTAGTTCGCGACACATGCGTTGTAGTAACGACGCCCTGCCGAGATACGGTCTTCGGTCTCGACCAACTGTGCCTGGAGCGCCTGGAAGTTGCCGTTGGCCTTGAGATCTGGGTACGACTCGACCGTCACCAAGAAGTTATGTACAGCCTGGGTCAGTTGATCTTCAACCTGTGCGCGCTGCGGCGACAACTGGCCTGGCTGGCCGCCCGACATGGCGACTGCCTGGTTACGTAGTGCTACGACCTCTTCCAAGGTATTGCGCTCGTGCCCAGCGTAGGCCTTCACCGTTGCCACAAGGTTCGGGATGAGGTCATGACGACGCTGCAACTCAACATCGACCTGGCTCCACGACGTGGTAGCGCCCGTGCGCAACGCCACAAGCCGGTTGTAGCGGCTGACACCCCAGATACCAGCTAGTAATGGAATGAGAACCAGCACGAGCAGGAACGATAGAACAATGGCAGACATACATGCTCCTTATTAAGCGATTACTCCAAGCCTAACGGGCCGAAGGGCCTTCCTGGAGCTAACAGCGAGGACTTAACTTACTTCTTTTGCACAGTAATGAGCCGCCCAAAAGCTGCAGAGCGGTTAGGCGAGGCAAACATATCGGTACACGTCATCAGAGTTATTTGAGCCTCCGTTGCCGGCTCCTTTTTACCTGGGTTCGGATCAAGGATCCATCCACCATCGGTATCGGTGACGGTCAGGTCCCGAGCTGAGGTTGTCAATTCATAGGTGTAGATGTAATCGCGAGTCTCCACAATCACCTTGTCACCGGGGTTTAGCTCCAGCAACCGCTCAAAAGGACCGGTATGGGTAGCGCGGTGAGCCGCAACAGCAAAGTTGCCGACTTGCCCCGGCAACTGCGTGTTCTCATACCAGCCAATACCGCGCGACAGAGCATAAGACGTTGTCCCGGCATTAACAGGGAACTCATACGACGCACCCAACGCAGGAATGCGGATCAGTGCAAATGTCGTATCAACCTTAGGCGTTGGGTCTGCGGCCTCACCCGCAACGGGATTGCTCCACGACTCCTGCAAGTTCTTTTTGACATCTTTAATCGCAGCATTGGAGGTGATATTGGTCCCCCAGTATTCCCACGCAAAGTAGCCGCATGAGAGCAAACCTAGGCACAGCAGCAGCACACCCGCGATGAATAGCGGCGGACGCTTACGTCGTGATTTCTCCGGCGTAGCCGCAACCTCGCTGGCCCGCAATTGCTCATCATCTGCCGGTGCTGCCGACTCCTCAGCCTCCGCCTCGGCATCTAGCGCGCGACGCGGCGTAGTTGGCTCCGCATCCGTCGGCTCAGCGTCCGTTGGCATATCCCCGAGATCAGTCATAGACGCAATTCTATCGAAGATAGACGATGGCTCCCGATTCCACACAGAATCGGGAGCCATCAATCGGACAACTTATGCGAGCTGCCCACCAAGTACCTGCGGCCAGCACACATCGACCTTAATCGGCACGCTAGCTTCACCGCTAAAGTCACGCTTCTCGCCAGCCTTGACGCCCTTAACCAAAACCTGCTGGTTCGCGTATGGGGTTGAGTCGCCATTCTTGAGCCACATCACCGTAATGACATAGTCCAGCGGTTCAGCCGAAGAGTTCGTCACTGTTCCCGCGAACTTTTGCGTGCCAGCTTCGGTGCCGCAGTTCTCAATCTTGACGTCTTTAAGATAGCCTCCGACGCTACCAGCAAAAGAAGGGGTCGGGCTCAGCGGAGCGACAGAGACCTTGGTAGAACTCGGCGCAGCGTCTGGTGCCGTCGTCGTCTCATCTTTCTTATCGGAACAACCGGCCAGCACCAGAGTGCTAGCCAATAGCCCTGCTGTAACGACTGCAATGCGCTTATTCATTTTCTTTTCCCCTCATCGGTCGAGCCGCTGTCACCATCATGCAGACAGCCATAATTGCGATCCATCCGGCAACCCCCGCCGGACCAACTTTCAGTGTATTGCTGACCACAACATTCCAGCTGGGGTTGAGCAACTCCGGCCAGCGCGGGAAGCTAAAGCCAGTATCCGCGAGGGCCTTCTTCGGCGTCGTCTTTACGGTATTTTCCGCTCCCACAGTGAGGTTTCCTGCGGTGGCGCCCGTCGACGTCAACGATGCCTTATTCGTCAGCGATGTTGCATTTGCTTCATCGCGGGTAACCACATGTGCACCCACACAGGTAATCGTCGCTCCTGGAGCCAGGTCAGTAGGAATTGCAGGTGAACACTGCAATCCAGACCCCAGCATTGGATCGCTGATTGTCGCACCGGGCAAGGTAACCGTACCCGTGTTCTGCGCCTTGAGGGTGTACGTAATGGTCTCGCCCTCATCAGCCATGCCATTGCCGTTGGTATCAGTAATCGACGAGACCTTGGCCAAGGTCGCCGCTGCTGTCTGAGCAGCCTTGACTACAGCAGAGGACGGCTCTGTGACGTACGCCAGATTTGCTGGGGTCCGTGCTGAAATCGTTGCCGTGTTATTGATCGTTCCGGCATCCAGATCGCTCTGGCTGACAGCATAGGTACCCTGGCACACGATCGTTTCGCCCGGCGCTAGTTGCGCAGGTAGCGCTGGCGTGCAGGAGCCAAGAACGAAGCCCGGGTGGGAGTCGTTGACTGTGTCCACTGCCATCGTCACATTGCCCTTATTGGTGCTTGTGAAGGTGTAGCCGACCAGCGCGCCAAGCTCCTTGACCAGTTCCTGGTCAGCGGTCTTGTTCAGCGTCATCGATACCACCGGATCAGCAACAACCGTGCTTGGCGCTGAAGCTGGATCGATCGGCTTCATCACATCAACATCGATCTGCTTATTGGGATCGTTGGGATCTGGCTGACGCTCGTGAGAGACATAGTCACCCGTCACGGTTGCTAGATTCACGATCTTGCCAGCATTAACGTCACCTTGCTTAGCCCGGTAGCGAGCCTTCATCACTAACGACTCACCCGGCAACAAGGTCACCGGACCCGTCACAGGCTTACCCGAGACGGTGTATTCAAAGTCATAGAGACCATCTTGGGGAACCGTAATGACGACATTATGTGCCGTCGTGTTACCCGTATTGGTCGCGACGAAGGTGTAACCCACCAGATCATCGGCAGCATTAACCGATGGCACATCCGGTGTATTCGTGATTGCTAGTGCCGGATGACTTAGCGCCTCAACCCGCGCCGAATCAGATACCTGATCTAGCGGCGTACCATTTGGCTGCTTTGCGTCGGCTGTCGCGGTATTGGTGAAATGACCGCGATCGAAGTCGGCATAGCCTGCGGTGTATTCCGCAGTACATGTCAACGTCTCACCAGGGAGCAGGCTCACTGGCTTATTCCGGTCACAAGTCAATGCCGTCAGGCCAGGCATTGGGTCGTT
>JBOFIQ010000294.1:0-3312 GCA_051650245.1 Propionibacteriaceae bacterium
ACGTCCTTGGCCTGCTCTACTGATGCCGTAAAAGCTTCATCACCATAGACGCCGATCCAATCACCATACGGATGCTGCTGCAGGCCGCCAGCGTGCGCGAGCAATTCCTCACCAACAGCTTGGTAAATCCAGAAACACGGCAGTACCCCCGCCGCGGTGACGGCATACGGTGCAGTCCCCGCAAGACCCAACAAATAGGACGTATATGCCTGACACGTCGGCGCCATTGCTCCAGCATCCAACTCCCCCAAGCGTCCTGCATGGAGTTCCCGCTCCGCGATAATCGCATTACGCGACGATTCGGCCCAAAATACCGCAGCCTCGGGAGTCGTCGCCTTCGCGGCCAACTGAGCTAGCGCCCGGCTGTACTCCACAAGATAGAGCGCATCTTGAGCCATGTAGTAGGTAAACCGCTCCAGTGAAAGCGTGCCGTCGCCTAACGCAGTAACGAAAGGTTGGCTGCTAATCGCTTCACGGATTGTCGCAGTCGCGGCCCACGCATCGTCAGTAAATGTCATGGGATTAGCCCCTATCAAAGAGTTTTCCGGTCACCGTCGTGATAAACGCATCTATCGACGCAGGGAAATCTGCCAGGTTCCACGTCTGGGGTGCGTGATACCACGCCAGATCCTGTGGATCAGGATCACTATCGTCATCGGCGTCGGCAATTGCTTGAACCCAACGATCCCGCCCGCCTAGCACGATCGCGTATGGCAGCACCTCAGAAAGTTCAGCGTATTCGCAGCCCTTGGGCATCCGATCTGTAGGTTCAGTTTGCAGTTGCGTAGCAAGCATATGAAGCCCCGCAAGGACAGACGCCCCTTGAGCAGTGCGAGCCGGAAGCTCTCGCTTTATCGCAAGCAACCCCACCGAAAGGGCAACGAGGGTAAGCCCCAGCAGACCGAACCGCGTCCAGGTCACAAGAGCAATCAGCGCTACGAGTGAAGCAACGAGCAGCCCGATACCCCAGGCTCGTGCCCGATTACGGGTATCGTCTGGGCGACGTACATACCAGCCTTGTTCCACCATGGCGTCGTAAAGCTTGTCCTGAATCTGCCCAATCCCTGACTGCAAGGTACCTGCCAGCGCTGACACTCGCAACGGCTCGTCAGGCGCGGGGGCAATAAGGTCAAGCAACGCCAGCTCATACGGAGCCAGTTCTTCGTCACAATCCTGTCGAGTCAGTGTCCAATCAAGAGCCCCATGCGCGCCCTCACGCGGTAGCTCAGTGATGAGGAGATGGCCGCGCTGTGCCAGATCGACAACTGTGGCAGTGATATCAATTGGATTGACCAGCTCGTCGGAAAGCGTACCGGCCTGTCCTGGCCGGATCGGTTCCACCACGACGAACTCGCTTGAATCTAACCCTACGGGCGCAAAATCAGCAATTCGTGTGGGTGTGTGGAACCCGGCATCATGGCCTGCTCTACGCGCCAGCCACCACAGACCGAAACCACCAGCAAGTGCAGTCATCAGTGCCGAGCCAAGGGGCCAACCCGATGTATGAAAAGCCCGATCTAACGACCAATCTTGGCTCACCTTCGCGGTATCAGCGACAAGTTTCTGCGGGAAGCGCACACGGATATCTAGTATTTCTCCGCTGCCGAGCGGGCCATCACGAAACTCTGGTAGATCATGCCCAGCCTGCCCGCCGATCATGGCTTTGCAGACGCGCGGTGCGGCCACGCTACCCGCATGACATTCCAACTCCATGAATCGCTCGGGAATCCGTGCTTGTACCCGAGCATCTTCGATCGGGAAAGAGAAACCCTGTATCGGGGACCACTGCGCTGTCACTGTGCCATCAGCATTGGTATATGTCGTGCCCATGACGGTATAGCTCACCGTAATTTTTGTTGCATTTGACGCGGTGATAGTGATGACCTCCGCGTCATCTTGCGTCTTTGTGCTCATCTGCCCACCGTGGACAGAGATATTGCTCACGGTGTAGTGGTAGCGGTGATCTGAGTCTTTGCTCGTGAGTTTCGTCGTCGCAAGTTTTTGCGTAATTTCACCAGTAAGCGGCTGTGAGAACGCTAGCGTCTCTGTGACGTTGAGCGATCCATCTTCATTTATGACGACATCAGCAATTACGCTATCTGCGCTTTGTGCTGCTGTAGCAAGTGGGATATTCACTAGGCTCACGAGTAATAGTAAGAACGTGGCCACTGCGCATAACACCGTATATCGTCGATGTGATGGCTGTGCTGTCATCGTCACAGATTTTCCCTTTCTTGCGATTCCACAGCAATCCTGCCATATCCATAGACCACACAGAGAGAAACGGTGCGCGAGATCGGAAATAACCCTGTGGCGCGCTAGGCTCATGCCGTGACGCAATCACCATGGGGAAACCAACCACATCAGTTCGGGGTGCAGCAGCAACCTGCACAGCCGCCTGCCTGGCAGCAGCCACGAACTCCCTGGAACGGCTACGGCGCACAAGCCCCGGTGCACATGCCTATGCCGGTGCAGCAGCAGCCCTATTACGGCCAGCACGTTTATGGCCAACAGGTCTATGGTCAGCAGGTCTACGGGCAGCAGCCCCCTTACTCTGGGGTTCCTGCTGCGCGCCCTGGAATCCCACAGAACTATCCGGGCTACGGATCTTCGCCTTATGGCCAGCCCTACCCTGGCCCCTATGGTTATCCGCAGGCCTACCCTGCACCTAAACCCAAGAAGAGCCCTTTCGTGATTGTGCTCATTGGTGTTTTGGCCACGATCTTGATCCTATTAACGATGATCATGGTGCTAGGTTCCTTAGCCAGTTCATCTGATACCAAGCACACGACAAGCACTCGTGGAAATAACAGCAGCACGAGCAATAGCAGCGGCTACCAAAATGATGACTACGTCGCCCCAGATATTGACGCCGACCCGCCATATCCGCCGATACCCACAACTGCTCAAATCGAGAGTTGGCTCACGGATAACGCGCTCTACGCACAACCACCACTCACTAACGTGCGCTGTGAGTTACAACCAATTGATCCCCACGCCAATGTGACGAGCCAAGAGGAGGCAATGAACGAATTTATTGCCTGCCTTATGAAGGTCTGGACAGTTCCCGTCACCGATGCCGGTTATGTCCTACCTCGCCCTGGAGTTACGATCTACGATCAGCCGGTTCAAACGCCATGTGGCAAGCAAGAAACTCATAATGCTTTTTACTGCATGTCTAACCAGCAGTTCTACTATGCGACCGATCTTATCGAAGCACTACCTGATTCGATCTCATCCAAAGCATGGATCGTTGAGGTGATATTGGCCCATGAATTTGGCCACGCAGTCCAGGGACGATCAGGAATCTTG
>JBOFIQ010000295.1:0-2915 GCA_051650245.1 Propionibacteriaceae bacterium
GTCGCCGCAGCGTAGCCCCAGGTGTAGGCCAGCGACCATGCACCTGCGGTGGTTGAGGTCGTGGTGCCAAGGAGCAGGGTGGTATTCGTCGATGGGTCCCAGCCCCACACGCGAACGGTCTCACCAGCAAGTCCCGGAGCGATGGTTCCGGTGATAGTCGATGTCGCGCCAAAGTCGGTAATGAGCGCGCCAGAGGTGATGGTTCCAGTGAAGAGAGCAGGGCGGTAGGCAACAGACGCAGGATTGCTCACGATGGTGCCCATCTTCCAGGGGGCAGTGAACTCCACGCGGAAGGTTCCGGTGCCTGAATCAAATCCAGCAGGAGAACTGATACTGAAGTTGCCATTGGCATCGACGGTGGCGGGCTTGCGCCAATCAGTGCCCGTGGGGTCACGTTCGATGATGGTGACGCTTCGGCCAGCCATAAATGTCGGCGCAGTTCCTGAAAGGGTCGTAGCTTTTCCGCGCAGCAAGGTATCTGGCACGTTGAGAGTGATACTCGGGTGCTGGATATAGGCCTTGGCCTTCTGCCGGATCGTGTCCATATTGTTGATGAGGAAGGTGCCGGGGCAGGCGGTGTACCCCACCTGGTTGTGCCCGGAAATAACTGGAATCCGAACCTGGCCCCAGTCTGCTTGGTAGGTCGTCGTCGAATCAATATCGACACCAGACCAGGTGAGTTTCCAAGCTGCGAGCGCGGCGATCTTCGATAGGACAGCATCACTGACAGTGGTCTTGCTGGTATCGCCCATGAGCGAGATACCAGTGGTGTCCCAGTTACCGCCCTTGGCGTGAGCGCCGAGGGGGAAGTTTTCAATCGAACCGCGGCGTCCCTCATAGGCATTACCGAACTTATCGACGAGGAAGTTATAGCCGATATCGCACCAGGTGAGTTTCACCGAATGGTAGTAGAGGATGCCATTGAGAATGCCGGGCACATCTGCCAGCGTGTAGTCGTTAGAACCAGCAGTGTGGTGCACGATCACACCATCGTTGCGCGCAAAGTTACTGACGCAGGCACTGGCTGGGTTGCTTACCCCAACGCCCCAGTACTCTTCCTTTGCGCCCCACTGCGCCCGTGTGGTGATCTGTGGCGCCGGGGCCCAGGCGAAACTGTTAGTGGAGAGCGCCGTCGGGGTGAGGCCACCGGACTCGACGGCGTCAGGTTGTGGCGTCGTTGAAGCAGCAGGAGTACCGCCAAGCTCGCGGGTATCAATGAATGTGACATTTGCGTCGCGGAGTTGAGCCGTTGTCGGCCCAGAAATCTCGACAGCTAGCCCCTCTGCAGGCCCCACATAGATCGAATCAGTACCGACGCGGCTGGGGTTTTCTAATGAGGGGACGTCAAGCTCAAGGCTTGTCCAGGAGCTCCAGGTTCCGCCACTGAGGAGCTGATAGCGCAGAGACACCGTTTGGCTGCCTGACCAGCTCACACCGAACATGGTGAATGGTGCGGTCTGGCGGGCGGGGTAGGTGTAGAGAAGTTGATTGGTTGAGGCCGGTGCTGTGTCGGGTGCGACATGGTGTGCGACGGGCTGGAGCGGCTCAACGACGGTGCCAGCAGGTGCGTCTGGTACGGGAACCGCAGGTATTGCGTCGGTTTGGGCAGGGGCAATCACGCTGGGGCCCGCGCTTGGTTCTGCTGCGCTGGAGCCTGCTGGAGTACGTGACGTCGTGCTGCTTGCCGCTGGAGCCTTAGCGTGTGCGGCCTGAGCCGCGTCTGGACTCGTATGTGGCGTGACAGTAGGCCGGTTCATCGTCAGTGCTCCAACGAGTAAACCGGCTCCGAGTACAACGGTTAGCACAGCGCTGAGGCTGCGCGCTTTTCCCCCACGGCGCATGTGTGGTATCTAAACATGCTTTGCCCTAGATTGCCTAGTGAGAAGTCAATCCGACGTTGAGGGTTTGGGGTTCTAGAAGTCCGCGACGTCGGGGTCCGGGCCGACGCGGTTACCGGTATCGAGCTTGTCGATGAGGGCGAGATCAGCGTCAGGCAAGGTCAGATCGAGGGCAGCAAAGTTCTGCGCAATGCGCTCAGGGTTTGATGATTTCGGGAAGACGATGATGCCTGCAGCTAAATGCCATGCCAAGATGACCTGCGCCGGGGTGCAGCCATTGCGCTGAGCGATCTCGATGATCGTGGGGTGGTCAAGCTCCTTGGCTTGCCCCAGCGGGCTCCAGGCTTCGGTCTTGATCCCATGCTGATCGTGGAGTGCGCGCAGCTCGGTTTGGGCCAGCGTCGGGTGTAGCTCAATCTGATTGACTGCCGGGACAACGTCGCTGTGTTCAAACAGCCGGGTTAGATAATCAACCGAGAAGTTAGATACACCAATGGACTTAGCGAGGCCCTGCTCGCGGAGCTGAATGAGTGTGTCCCACGCCACGAGTGGATTACCGCGCTGGGGGCTGGGCCAGTGGATCAGATAGAGATCGACGTAATCCATGCCAAGGCGGTCAAGGGACTGCTGGAGCGCGACGTCGGCCTCCTCATGCTGGTTATTCCAGAGTTTGGTCGTGACCCAGTACTCGTCGCGGCGTAGCCCAGATTCGCGCAGTGCTTGGCCAACTCCGGCTTCGTTCTTGTAGAGCGCAGCAGTATCGAAGTGGCGGTAGCCAGCCTCAATAGCGGCAGCAATCGTCGTCGCGATGTCGGTTTCGGATACCTGCCAGACGCCCAGACCGAATTGGGGGATAGCGCGGCCGTCGTTGAGAGTGATCTGCGGTACTGAAGTCATGGTGTAACGGTAGTGCAGGTTTTCCCACGAACGCTGCACTTAACGTCATTCGCTGCAGCTATAACTGCAGCGAATGACACGTAGTGCAGCGTTTGGCGAAGTGATCACAGAGAAAAACGATCCCGTCACGGGCAAGAGCATGTGGAAGAATATGAACATGTCGCTGGAAACCATGCTTTA
>JBOFIQ010000296.1:0-5607 GCA_051650245.1 Propionibacteriaceae bacterium
CAGTAAAGCGTGGCGAGACCGAATACGGCATCAAGCTCTTGCCGCTGGGTGGCTACGTTCGTCTCGTCGGGATGTTTCCTCCGTCGGCTGACGGTCGGCTCCGTGACTCGTCCTCGGGCTTTGCTCAAACTCTTGCCGACGATGCGCGGGCTCAGGAATGGGACGATATTACCGAGGCCGATCATGGGCGACTGTTCTATGAGAAGAAGACCTGGCAGAAGTTGATCATCATGGCTGGCGGTATTACCGTCAACCTGATCTTGGCTTTCGTGCTGTTCTACGCCACATTTGCCACCTACGGCATCAGCAAACCCTCACTCGTGGTGGGCGCAGTCCATGAGTGCGTTATCCCAGCAAGTCGCACTGACCGCACCTGCCATAGTGGCGACGCACCAACACCAGCAGCCGTCGCTGGGTTGCGTGCTGGGGACAGATTCGTGTCATTTGCAGGCCAGCCAGTGACCGGTTATGAGCAACTCTCGACGCTGATTCGAGCACATGGCGCGCAGCAGGCTCAACTCGTCGTCGTGCGCGATGGGCATGAACTGACGTTGGACACGACGACGATGGTGACCGGGCTACCACGTGCACTTGATCCGAGCAAGATCGATCAGGTCGGGTATGTGGGCTTTACACCACGCTATGAGCAAGCCACATTAGGACCGCTTGAGACTGGCGCACAGATGTGGACCATGTCCAAGCAGTCGCTCGTTGCGTTAGCGCAGTTGCCCGTCAAGGTCTTTCATGTTGTCGTCGATATGGTCAAAGGCCGCCCTCGCGATCCGAACTCGCCGATGTCAATTGTGGGGGCCTCGCGGATTGCGGGGGAGGTTGCTGGATCTGAACAACTCACGCTCGCGGACAAGGCCGCATCAGGGGCGTTGCTGCTGGGGAGTTTGAATCTCTTTCTGTTCTGGTTCAATGTGATCCCGCTATTGCCAATGGATGGTGGTCATATTGCGGGCGCGATGTGGGAGTGGCTGAAACGTCGCGGGGCGAAAGTGTGTAGGCGTCCTGACCCAGGTTACGTCGATACCGCCAAGGCATTACCTCTGGTCTATGTCGTTGGTGGGCTCATTTTTGCGATGGGGTTTTTTCTGATCGTGGCTGATCTTTTCAGCCCCGTGCGGCTTCGCTAGGGAGCGTGGCAGGAGCAGAAGAACGCCCGCTAGGCGTCATCAGATTTTGTCGCTTTGCCGAAGATGGTTGAATAGGGGGTATGACAGTCAAACTTGCCATGCCTACTGCACCGCTGCCCGAGCTGGCCCCGCGCCGCATCAGCCGTCAGATCAAGGTGGGCAAGGTCTTGGTTGGTGGCGATGCTCCGGTCAGCGTTCAGTCAATGACGACGACGAAAACCCATGACATTGATGCCACGTTGCAACAAATTGCTCAACTTGCCACGGCTGGCTGCGACATTGTGCGCGTCGCATGTCCGAGCCAAGACGATGCCGAAGCGCTGAGCGCAATTGCAGCAAAATCGCCGCTACCCGTGATCGCGGATATTCATTTCCAGCCCCGCTACGTTTTTGCTGCGATCGAAGCCGGTTGTGCTGCGGTGCGAGTGAACCCAGGCAATATCAAGGCATTCGACGACAAGATCAGTGAAATCGCTACGGCAGCCCGTGCCCATGACGTCTCCTTGCGTATCGGTGTTAATGCTGGCTCTTTGGATAAGCGGCTTGAAAATCTCTATGCGATGAACCCTGCCGAAGCTTTGGTTCAGTCTGCGCTACAGGAAGCCGCCTTATTCGAGAAGGTGGATTTCTACGATTTCAAGATCTCGGTTAAGCACCATGACCCGGTCATCATGATTAAGGCCTACCGCGAGTTGGCCGCTCGCTGTGATTACCCACTGCATCTAGGGGTCACCGAAGCCGGTCCTGCGTTCCAGGGCACGATCAAGTCATCCGTGGCTTTTGGCGCGTTGCTGGCCGAGGGTATTGGTGACACGATCCGAGTCTCGCTCTCAGATGACCCGGTTGAGGAAGTCAAGGTCGGAACCAAGATCTTGGAATCGCTGAACTTGCGTCAGCGCACGATGGAGGTCGTGAGCTGTCCTGGTTGTGGGCGAGCGCAGGTCGATATTTGGAGCTTGGCTAATGCCGTCAGCGATGGGCTTCATGACATCACTGCACCTATTCGTGTTGCGGTCATGGGGTGTGTGGTGAATGGTCTGGGAGAGGCCCGAGAGGCCGATCTTGGCGTCGCTGCAGGTAATGGCAAGGGGCAGATCTTCATCCAGGGCAATGTCATCGCAACAGTTCCTGAAGCCGATATTGTCCCTACCTTGTTGGCTGAAGCCAAGCGGCTTGCTGCGGAGATGGAGGCCGAAGGTACTCCCGTGGTGAGTGTCGCGTAAGTGGTCGAGGTTCGTATCCTCACTGATGCTGATCAGCCGGCATTGCTCGCGCTGTGTCGGCAACGACCCGCTCACAATCTATTCGTCGCTTCACGCATCATGCGGTATGGCGTTGAGCGGTGGCAACTGGGATGCGATGTTTTGGGTGCCTTTAGTGGTGGGGAACTGGTAGCAGCTCTCCATATGGGGGCCAATCTGGTTCCGATCAACGTCAATACTGCTGAACTAGCGCAGGCCTTTGCCGTGAAGCTTGGCTCCTACCGTTGTTCAAGCTCAATCATGGGTGACTCGCGCCAGGTCCGGCTGCTATTTGATGCGTTGACACAGGGATGGAGCAGGGCGTGGAAACGGCCACGAGACTGTCGCTGGACTCAGCCGCTCTTAGCTATTGACGGGCCTCCGGCAGTAGCCCCCGATCCCCGGGTGGATTTCATTTCGCTCCGCGATTTTTCACCATATTTAGCTGCAAGTATTGCGATGTACACCGATGAGGTGGGCATTGACCCGATGGCAGGTGGGGATACGGGCTATGCCGGGCATATCCGGGAGGTATTGCTTCAGCGGCGAGGGTTGGGCATCGTTGAGAACGGGGCAGTGACGTATAAATCTGATCTTGCAGCTCCGGCTGGTCTGATGTGCCAGGTCCAGGGGGTGTGGTTAGACCCGACGTTACGCGGACAGCATCTGGCGGCGCCGATGATGGCAGGTGTTGTGGTCAAGGCGCAGCAGAAGTACCCAATCGTGACGCTCTATGTCAATGATTTCAATGCCCCAGCACTGGCGCTCTACCGACGCGTGGGTTTTCGTCAGTGTGGCGAATTGGCAACGGTCCTGTACTGAGGTTGCGAGCACTCGCTATTCGACTGTCAGCACCCGAGCGGTATTCATCCTCATGATGTGTTCTCATGCAGAGCACAGGTATCAGAGCGGTAGATCGCTTAACGGCTCAGATCGGGAAAGAGATGAATCTCGTGGTCAGGGCGATCGGCAAATGAGCGGGGATCCTCGATGGGCTCGATGTGGGTCATAACATCGATGTCGGCAAGCTGCGCATGAATAGCGGCTTCGACGTCTTCACTCAGATCATGGGCTTGCTGTACAGACCAAGCCCCAGGAACAAGAAGATGAAGCTCGGCATAGCGTTGCCGTCCTGCTACTCGGGTGCGCACGCCATGAATCGACACGGAACCCTCCTGGATATATCCACGCAAAATCTGCGCTAGTAGGTCGTTCTCTTCCTCGTCGAGCGAAGCATCAAGGAGCGCGCTCAGCGAACGCTTCATCAGAAGGAATCCAGTCACGATGATGTTGCAGCCCACGATGATGGCAACGATCGGGTCAATCCACCAGCAATTCATCCCCGCGAGCTTGGCGAGAAGTACCAGCCCAATACCGGCAGTGACTCCGATCGAGGTCCATACGTCGGCCATAAGGTGCTTGCCGTCGGCGACCAATGATGCAGAACGATGAGCTTTACCAGCGCGCAATAAGACCAGCGCAACGATGCCATTTGCGAGTGAAGCAAGAATGGAAATGAGCAAGCCAAGGCCAACATTGGACAGAGGCTCGGGGTGCTGAAGCCGCTTAATTGCCTCGTAGATGATGTATCCGGCAGCGACGAAGATCAGCAAACCTTCGAGCGCTGCAGAGAAATATTCCGCCTTGGTATGGCCGAAATGGTGACCATCATCAGCATCGCTTTGGGCCACGCTCAACGCCGCCAACGCCACAATGGCAGCAGCAAGATTGACAAGAGACTCAGCCGCGTCGGAAAGCAGGCCTACCGAATGAGAAGCAAGGTAAGCGCCGATCTTTAACGCAATCACCACAAGTGAAGTCACGATGGAGAGCCAGGCGTATTTAATGAGGCTGACTCGTGGCGTCGTTGTGGTGGTGGGCATGAGCAAAATTATGGAACGAGGCGGTCCTTGCTGCCAGCGAGCGCAGGCTGGCCTAACCACACTTTGCCAGCTAGCTAAGCTTGGCGCCGTGGCAGTCAGCGGCTGGATCCTTGCACTCCTCGTGGGAGGTGCTTTCGTCGCGGGATGGATCGATGCCATTGTGGGTGGCGGTGGACTAATTCAGCTCCCATTACTTTTCTTTGGCTTGGCTGACCATTCGGTTGCTGCAGTTTCAGGGACGAACAAGATGTCGAGCGTTGGCGGTGCAAGCGCTGCCACCATGAACTATCTTCGACGGATTAGAGTGCATTGGCCTGTGGCTATGGCGCTTTGCGGCTGTGCCTATCTAGGGAGCAGCGGGGGAGCATTGCTTAATCGCCAACTGCCACGCGACGTTTTTGCGCCATTGCTCTTTCTCGCATTACTCGTTGTTGGCTGCTACACCTGGCGACGACCAGAGCTTGGTATTCATCACCAAGATCGACTCGTCGGCTGGCGCCGAATATGTGCTGCTGGAGCTATCGGTGTCGTCGTTGGCTTTTACGACGGATTGCTCGGTCCAGGCGCTGGCACCTTCTTTATCATTGGATTAGTCAGCATTCTTGGCTACGGCTTCTTGCACGCCAGCGCATATGCCAAGCTCGCGAACCTCACCACCAATGTCGCGGCCATCGTGGTCTTTGCTCGGGGGCATCACATCGTGTGGCTCGTGGCTCTGCCGATGATGGTAGCTAACCTCACTGGCGGCTATGTGGGGGCAAAACTGGCGCTCAAACATGGCAATAGTTTCGTGCGGATCGTTTTCCTGATCGTGGTGGGCCTGCTGACGTTACGTATGGGCTATGAAACTGTCCGGTTAGGGTGGCGGGCTTTACCGCGCTGAACTCGTTGAACTCAGTCGCTGCCTGGGATAGGCGGTTTTTGGGTAGAATCTGTCGATGTGACAGCGACGACGAATGATGCACCGGCCTATGCCACGTCGGGATCACCATATTTTTCTTTGATGCTGGCAGTGCTTGCTGCGGTCGTCATTTTGTCAGGTATTGGAGGAAGCAAAGCAGTCGTGCTTGGCCCCATCATCACTGATGGTGGCTTCTTTCTCTTTCCGCTGGCCTACATCATCGGTGATGTCATCACTGAGATCTACGGTGCACAGGCTGCCCGTATCGCCATCATTACCGGTCTGATCGTCAATATCATGTCCGCGCTTGCCTACGGGATCATCATTGCGCTGCCTGGATTTGATGACGAGTATGGTCACGCAAAGCAGGCTGCCATTGTCGGTGCGCTGGGGCCGGTCTGGATCGTGGTGCTGGCTGGCATGTTGGGCTTCCTTGGCGGGCA
>JBOFIQ010000297.1:0-9090 GCA_051650245.1 Propionibacteriaceae bacterium
TCCAAGCGGAGTTAGGCCACCAGCGTAGGACGAGTTACTTACCCGTGAGAATGTCCTTGAGCGTGCCCAAGATGCCGCCGGAGGACTGCTCAACCTGGAGTTCAGACTGATCCGGGAACTGCATCTGCGGGGTGCCGTCGCCAGCCGACTGGGTCTGGGCCTGCGGGAAGGTCTGCGCTGCAGATCCGCCGCCACCAAGAATGCTGCCGAGCAGGTCGGACAAGATCGTGCCACCTGACTGCTGAGTCTGCTGCTTCTGTCCGCCACCAAGGACGCCGTTGAGCAGCGGTCCGAGGATGTTGCTGAACTGGCCTTGACCAATTTGCTTGGCCAAGTAGCCCATGACGATCGGAGCAAGGTAAGGCAGGAGCTTCTTGAGTAGCGGTGAGGCAAGTCCGGCTACTGGAGCAATGGCCTGCTCAGCCTGCTGCGTTGAACCGAACATGTGCGCAAGCATCTTTTCGCCGTCGCTGGGATCAACCGAATCGATGGTGAGATCGTCATTTTCGTGATCAGCGAGTGCGGCTGCGAGCGCCTGCGCGCCCTTAATATCGGTGGCGTTGTGCGTAAGCTTTTCCAGCAAAACCGGGACGATATTAGCGACGGACTCCTGGATCTGTTCTGGGCTAGCGCCGATCTGGGCAGCGATCTGCTTGATCGGGAGGTCGGTGAGAATCTGGTCAAGAGCAGACATGATGAGTGTTCCTTTCAGGGCCGCACTGAATCGCGAACCGCATACTCACCACAGTAAGGCCATAACAGCTCATTCGGACAGTGTTTGTTGAACTTTTAGATAGCGCGGTCGATGGCGTCACGATTACGACAGCAAACTCGCTAGCCTTAAGCCATGCCACGCTGTGAACCTGTCTGCTGTGATCGTCTGCAACCACTCCTAGGTGGGCTCTGGCGCGACATCCGCTGTGTCGAAGAAACCGGCTCAACCAATGCTGACGTCATGGCGCAAGCCCATGCCGGAGCGGCAAGCGGTTTGGTGCTCATCGCCGAACACCAAACTGCAGGGCGTGGGCGGTTTTCTCGGCAATGGGAGGATACTGCTGGCTCCTCAATTGCCTTCTCCGTGCTGGTCCGTCCACTGGTAGCTCAGCTCACACAGTTAGGGTGGCTGCCCCTTTTAGCCGGGTTGGCTGTCCGCAAAGGAATCACGGAGGTGACAGGTGTCGAGCTGGGGCTGAAGTGGCCCAACGACATTTTGGTCACGAGCGGTCCAAAGCCGGGCAAACTCGTGGGGATTCTTGCTGAACTTGCCGCACAGCCCGAGGGGCCTGCGTGCGTTGTGGGCATGGGGATTAACGTCGCGATGAGCGAGGCTGAGTTGCCTGTACCCACGGCGACATCGTTGTCCTTGTCGGGCGCTCGGTGTCTGGATAAGACCGAGATCATGGCGGCAGTGTTACGTTCCTGGGAGGACTACTACCTACGGTGGGTAGCGGGGGAGGATCTACTCGCTGATTACCGTGCAAACTGTGTGTCATTAGGGCGACGTGTTCGCGTCCAGCTCGATGAGCAGAGCAATCGAGGTGACATTGCGGAGGGAACTGCCACAGGTGTTACCCCAGCCGGAGAGTTGATCGTCATGTTGGATTCTGGTGAGCGCGTGATTCTTGCGGCTGGCGACGTCATTCACCTGCGCTAGGAAGATTCAGCCGAGTACCTGCGGCGCGCTGATCTAGCGTCCCCTAGTGTTAGGAGGGTGAGCATGCAACCCACGATCGGTATTATCGGCGGCGGACAGCTAGCCCAGATGATGGTGCAGGAAGCAATAGGACTAGGACTTCCTCTTGCGCTCTTGGCAGAGAGCGATGATGTCAGCGCAGCGCGGGTAGCCTCAGGCTACGTCGTGGGTGATTACACCGACCGCGACACAGTACTGTCCTTCGCTCAAGGCTGTGACGTCATTACTTTTGACCATGAACATGTTCCCCCAGAATTACTCCGTGAGATCGAAGCTCTCGGTATCACCGTGCACCCAAGCCCCGATGCGTTGATCTATGCCCAAGATAAGGCTCAGATGCGTCACCGGTTGAGCGAGTTGGGGATTCCAGCACCTCATTGGCGTTGCTGTGCGACGCCAGAAGAACTGGCGGCATTTGGCCATGAGTTAGGGTTCCCCATCATCGCCAAAGTTTCTCGGGGCGGCTACGACGGTCATGGCGTCTGGAAACTTGACAGCCCAGCAGAGTGCGCGCAACCTTTTGCTGCCAAGTCACCGCAGGCAGTGGTGATTGGAGAAGAGTTTGTCGCCTTCCAGCGGGAATTGTCGGTGCTGATCTGTCGCGGCGCCGACGGAGAAGTGATGGCTTATCCGGTGTCACAATCTGTTCAGATGGACGGGGTGTGCGTCGAGACGCTCACTCCGGCACCAGATCTTGATCCAGAACAGCACCATGAGCTTCAACAGTTAGGGTGCCAGATCGCCACAGAGCTAGGCGTCGTGGGCATTCTTGCGGTGGAATTATTGCAACGCCGTGATGGCAGCGTCGTGATTAACGAATTAGCCATGCGCCCACACAACACGGGGCATTGGAGCCAAGACGGTTGTCATACCAGCCAATTTGAAAATCATCTCCGCGCCGTAGCCGGGCTTCCGCTTGGTAGCGGTACCCCCAGGGAGCCGTGGACGGTGATGCACAATGTTCTCGGTGGCGAGCACGACGCTTTCCCTGCGGCACTGACGCCAGTGTTGGCACAAGACCAGCAAGCACGGGTGCATTGGTATGGCAAGGACTATCGCCAAGGCCGTAAGCTCGGCCATGTCACCTGCACTGGAACCGACCTAGACGAGGTACGTCAGCGTGCTGAACGTGCTGCACGGCTACTACGAGGAGAATAATGACGAAGGCTCAACCCATTGTCGGCATCGTCATGGGATCTGACTCAGACTGGCCCACGTTGCAGCCGGCGGCGGAGGTGCTGACGAGCTTTGGGATTGCCTACGAAGCAGATGTCATTTCGGCTCACCGAATGCCAGAAGTGATGATCGAGTACGGGCGTCACGCCCACGAACGCGGCCTCAAGGTCATCATCGCTGGCGCTGGTGGCGCAGCCCATTTACCCGGCATGCTCGCGGCCGTGACTCCGCTACCGGTCATCGGCGTTCCGGTGCCGTTGGCACATCTTGACGGCATGGATTCGCTGCTCTCCATCGTGCAAATGCCCGGTGGGGTCCCGGTAGCAACGGTCGGCATCGGCAATGCGAAAAATGCGGGCCTGCTCGCGGCCCGGATACTCTCGGTTGCTGATCGCGCACTCGTCGAAAAGATGTTGGCCTATCAAGAATCGCTGCGCGAGTTAGCACAATCAAAGGGTGAGACCGTCCGTTGCGCAAGCACCGGTTAAGACATGACGTGGCAGTTTGCGTGGCTGACTGAAGCAGCGGCAGGTTTTGCGACTTTTGGTCGGGCCCTGCGTTATGTCGCGGCACACCCACGTCTGTTAGCGCGGAGTTTAGTACCAGCGCTGGTGAGTGCTCTTCGCCGGGTGGATAGTGGTCATCCTGTGTGCCGATAACGTCGCGATCTGGCTTACCCCCTTTGCTTCGACGTGGGTAGCGTGGTCAGCACAACTCTTACGGGCAGTAGTCACCTGCGTGGTGATCGGGGCCGCATTGGTACTACTGGCATTGTGCTTTACTGCCGTGACGTTGGTTGTGGGGGCACCGGTCTACGAGCGACTGTCAGCCACGCTCGACCATGAACGTGGCCGCCCAGCAGTTGCAGCACCGGGCAACTGGTCCACGGTGATGATGGCTGCAGGCATTGACTCAATAGCCACGCTTGGCTACGGCCTTGCGCTTCTTCTTCCGGCGGCCGTCCTCTCGCTCATTCCGATCATTGGCCAGATCGGCGGGGTTGTTGCGGGAACAGTCATTGGTTCGTGGCTCGTGGTGATGGAAGTGATCCAGCCGGCTGCAGAGCATCGTGGCCTAACCCGGCTCCATGATCGTCGTGTGCTGCTAAGGCGAGCACGGGCGCGCACGCTGGGTTTTGGCTTGCCGGTCTATTTGCTATTGCTCATTCCGGTGCTGGGTATCGTGGTCTACCCCTGTGCCATCATCGGGGCCACCATGTTGGTCGATGATCTTGAGCGGCAATTTCGTGGCTGGCCAGCAGCTCCAGAGTGCTGACCGCTTACTTCTTGAAGCGATCTAGGTCTGAGGTATCGCCACGAGAGAGCTGAGCAAAAAGAATCATGGCTTGCTCGTTATCCCATTCCACGACGCTGCCTACGGCTGTCGACAGGTTCGGATTGGCGATGGGAACAACGAATGACAGTCCGTCGTCGCGTACGGATTGCATCCCAGTCAAGATCTTGATGCAGTCTCCTTGGCTCGTACTCTTGCCGATACCGAGACCCTTGGCTAATGCCATATTGACCCGCCAATAGCGAACCGGATTGAGCACTGTTGCGGGTGAAGCGACTTCGCTCAAGATGGCATTGAGAAACTCACGTTGGCGATTAACGCGGCCTAGGTCTTGCATGGGGTCAGAATGACGTGACCGGACGTACCACAGCGAGGTTCTGGCATCCATACGCTGACAGCCAGGTTCGATCTGGGGGTAATCCCATTCGGCTTCGATCGTCGTGGTGGGGCATAACATCACGCCGCCAACAGCATCGACCACGGTGGCAAAGCCACTAAAACCAACTGCGGCATAACCGTCGATATGGAGTTCAGTTGCCTGTTCCACGGTTTGGGTCAGCAACGTGGGGCCACCTAAGGCATACGCGGCGTTGAGTTTATTCGGCCCGTAACCAGGGATATTGACGTAGGAATCACGCGGGAGCGAGATGAGCGCACTACGACCTTCCGGCGGGATATAGAGCAACATCATGGTGTCAGTACGGCTTCCGACCGACGTGGTATCAAGGCCAAGTCGCTGCGCTTCTTCTTCGCTCAGACCATCACGTGAATCGGAGCCGACAAGCAAGATCGTGGTACCCACCTGACCGGCGGGGCGTTGACCGTCTGTCGCATTCTCGATACTGCCGAGACGATGCCAGGCAATAAGTGGCACGGTTGCGAGGTAGCAGATCTGGGCCAAGATCACGATGGTGACGATAGTGAGGGCTCGACGTAGCGGGTGACGACGTTTGGCTTGGGGCGGTAGCGGTGTCGTAGGCGCCGTTGGTGGAAGTGGAGCTACGGGTGCCGAGATCACGGCGCTCTGCTGTCTGACGGGAGCGGGAGCGGGAGCTGGCGCAATATGCTGCGGTACCGGAGGGGTTGGCGTCTCGCCATGGAGCCAATCGAGATCATCGTGGGAAGCCATGGCTCCAGGCTAATCGGCATGAGTAGGCGATGCTAGCGGTGGCGGCAAGGTCACGACTGCCGTCGTGGATTACTACGACTGGAGTCTTTATTCTGCCGGTGTGCCTCCCCATGAATACCTCAGATGGGCCGATACTGAGGGAGCTAGCCCGACTTCCCCGAAAGGCGACGATGACAGACGTGACGGTGCCCACCGCGCAGGAGCGCGCAGAATCGCTGAACTTTGCTCGCGGGCTGATCAACCTCGTGATGACTTTCCTTGTTCCAGGCAGCGTGCAGCGAGCCAAGGGCAATATCCATATCGGTCGCTTCGCGATGCGAGTCTGGGAAGCCTGCCTCCTGCTCTTGCTCTTCTTGGGCGCGTGGTTCTTGATCGACAAGCTCGCCTTGGTGTCGTTCTTTGCTCATCCTGCGGTACTGCGCGCTAGCGTCGCGCTTATTCTCTTCGTGGCTTTCGGCTGGGTTGCGCTCTTTTGTGATGCCTGGAGATTGTCACGCCCGGTTGATATGCCGCGGAACCGACGGCTGCTGTTTACGGTGCTGTCGGGCATCATGCCCGTGGTTTTGGTGATCTCCTCGCTCGCTGCAGCCCGTGCTATTGGTGCTGCTGCACATCTGACCTCGGAAGTCTTTGCTGGTGGCGGTGAGACTGAGGCCCATGAGGGCCGAATTAATGTCTTGTTGATTGGTGCGGATAACGGCTCGGATCGTGAAGGTATGCGAACCGATTCACTCAATGTCGTCTCTATCGATGCCAAGACCGGACGTTCGGTCATCATCGGAATCCCGCGCAATATCGAAGGCGCAAAGTTCCCTGACTACTCGCCCATGCGCAAGATCTATCCCGATGGCTATTCCTGCCCGGATCATTCCTGCATGATGAACGCGATCAACACCGATGTTGAGCAGAATCACGCGGATCTCTACCCGAACTCAAAGCACCCTGGTATCACCGCAACGAAAGAAGCCATCGAGTACCTCACCGGGCTTAACGTGAACTACACCGTGATCGTTGATCTCAACGGCTTCTCAGGGTTGGTTGATGCCGTGGGGGGTATCGATATCACGCTCAATAAAGCCATCGTCATTTTCTGGGTCAATGACGTCATCGGTGGTACCCCGCGCAAGACAATTGGTCCAGGCAAGGTCCATCTCAATGGCACCGATGCACTCGATCTGGCTCGGGTTCGGCATGACTCCAATGACTTCGTCCGTATGACACGGCAGAAGTGCATTATGAACGCCATGCTGACGCAGCTCGATCCCAAGACGGTCTTGGCGAAGTTCACCGATATTGCCAATGCAGGCGCAGGCATCGTGGAGTCAGACGTCCCTGCGAGTGAGGCAGGCTACTTGGTCAAGCTCGCCCAGCAAGCGAAATCGTTGCCGATTCAAACGATTCAGCTCATTCCGCCGCTGCTGTGGCCCGGAGATCCCAATTACGACGATGCTCGTCAAGCAGTTCGCGATCAGATTGCAGCCGCTGCCGCTTTAGACGATCCGGCCAAGGCTCCAGCTCCGAAGGCATCAGCAACACAAGAGGCTGCCCCAGCGCCGCGCTCGGAGACGACAACGACCCAGAATCCTGCCCCAGCGACAACACAAACAGCCGATGTTACTGAGGCGGGAGCATCGACGTCGGAGAACCTTACCGAGACGTGTTCAGCCTTCTAGACGGCATTTTCGCTCGCGCGAATGGCGTCGAGGTCGCCCGCTTCGATAAGGACTGCTGAACCTCCGGTCGCCAGTGGGCGCAGGATCGCGTCACACACTGCCTGCCAGGGGTCAGTAGTGGTGACTACTCGGCGCTCAGGAGTCCCGGAAAGGTCATGAAGATCGCCAAAGGAAATTGCGGTGGTCTCGCCCTGCCAGAGCATGCTGGTCGCCGTCAGCGGTTCGGCTTTATGGGCATCAGGCTGCACTAATACCTCAGCAAAATCTGTCAGTCCTGGGGCAAGACCAGCGACGCGCAAACCCAAAGGATGCATCGACGCGACGACGGTTGCCTCCACGAGTTCTGCGCGCTCTGCGGTCGCGACGCAGAGGTCACCAGAGACCGTTGATGGGGTGACCCCGGCTTGCCAGCAGCCCAATACCCAAGCCAAGGTGGCCCAGTGGAGAGGTCTGGTGTTTGCCAGATCAAGATGGACCTGTTGGCCAGGAGCGATATCTTCTTCCTCCAGGAACCAGGCGATCTTGTTCGCCCAGTTCGCTACCGTCACAGCAGACAACTCAACCCGAGCATTCGTGATGTCGTAGAGCGTCCATAGCGGACCCGCAGCATTAGTGCGTAGACGTTGTTGTAGCTGAGTGATCGGCGAGGGAACAGACATAGTGCAACCCTAATGTCTAGGCTAGTTTCATGCGTTACGTCGTCATTATGGCTGGTGGTTCAGGAACTCGGCTCTGGCCGTTGTCGCGCCAGGGTATGCCCAAGCAATTTCTCCATCTCGTCGAGGGCAAGAGTCTGCTGCTGTTGGCTTATGAGCGAGTAGCTGGGCTAGTTCCTGACGAGAATATCCTCATCTGCACGGGAGCGGCTTATCTCGATGTGGTGGCAGGTGAGCTACCGGAGTTGCCTCGGGAAAATCTACTCGGCGAACCAGTCGGACGCGATTCGCTCAACGCCGTTGCATGGCCGTGTGCAGTCCTGGCCCAGCGTGACCCTGATGCAGTGACCGCTTTCGTTTCAGCAGATCAGATCATTGAGCCAGTCTCGACATTCCAGCAGACATTAGCCCAGGCCTATGACGTGGCTCAGGCTGATCCACTCGCGCTCGTCACGCTAGGAGTGATTCCCACATCGGCGCATACCGGTATGGGGTATCTCCATCGCGGTGAGGAGATTGCAGGCTTTGATGGGTGTTGTGCGGTTCGTGAGTTCCGAGAGAAGCCAGACGCGCAGACTGCGCAGAGCTACCTTGCCAGCGGCGAATACTGGTGGAACTCAGGCATGTTCGTCTGGCATGCCCGTACGCTACTTGACCAGCTCGAGGTCTTGCTCCCTCACACCTATGCTGCGGTAATCGAACTTGCTAATCACCCTGAACGAGTGGGCGACATCTACCCAACGTTGGAAAAGACCAGCATCGATTTTGGGGTCATGGAGCCGGTGAGCCAAGGGCGCGCCAGTGCCCACGTTGTCGCATGTCCGTTGCCGACAAGTTTCCATGATGTAGGCGGCTATGCAGCGCTTGCGCAGCAGCTAACCCACGATGAGCACGGCAATGCTGTCGAAGGCATGGTTGCCATGCTTGATGGCTCGGGCAACCTCATTCTTAACCGCACTCCAGGTCATCTCGTGGCGACCTCAGGGCTGACTGACATGATCGTGGTTCATACCGAGGACATCACCTTGGTCTGCCCCATGAGCGACGCGCAGCGCGTCAAAGACCTTGTCGCACACGCTGGCAGTATTGCTGGCCCCGAGTTCAAGTAGCAGAAGGACGATACTCATGGATAACCCAACGATTGTGGCGCTGAAGCGCTTTCGTGAACCAGCAGCATGGATCGGTCTTGCGATGATCGCGGTCAATATCGTCGTCAGCGTTTTACGGATGGTGCAGCGGTCAGGAGAGTCGTCGCTACTCAACGCGATGCGTTCAGAAGGCGGCAATGTCATGGGTATCGTGGCGCTGGTCTTCGTGCTTATTTTGGTGGGAGCCTGTGTGCTATGGCCAGAACCCAGCAAACATGCCCACGGGGTAGCTGTGGTTGCTGCCATCATCGTGATTGTCGGTACCGTATTGACCTTGGCCAATGTGGTTGCCGGGCTCATGATGTCGCGTGGACTAGGGGCT
>JBOFIQ010000298.1:0-4904 GCA_051650245.1 Propionibacteriaceae bacterium
AGTCTGGCAATTTTCCGCAGCGATCTCAAGAGCGACGAAGGTCTACACAAACTCCACTATGCCGTGTCCAGCGTTGAGGTTGATCCGCTGACAGTTAATCCCGCAACAGCGGTTATTGGCCAAACTGACCTTCGCTACAGCCAAATACCCGAAGGCTTCCCCACTGAACTTGTCACCTTCACCCACTCCCTACTCGATCCCGTTGACGCCCCGATGGAGAAAGCAGTCGCGCTGCAGAACTTCTTCCGCAGCGGCGCGTTCACCTATGACAAGATGACCCCGCCGCAAGAAATGGGGGGAAATTACACTGGCATGTCAGATTTCGTATTACGCAATCGCCGAGGATATTGCACCTGGTTTGCTACAGCGATGGCATCAATGGCGAGAGTCGAGGCAATCCCCTCACGCGTCGTTGTGGGATGGGCTGGAGGTACTGAAGTCAGTCCTGGCATTTACGAAATGACGACAGAAGATTCTCATGCCTGGGTCGAACTGTATTTTGCCGATTATGGCTGGCTTCGCTTCGAGCCAACACCCGGTGGCCCAAATGTTGCTCCCCCGGCCTATGCCATGGCGCAGGCAGCACCAACGCGTACCCCCACACCAACAGCGACACCTACTCCGACGCCGAGTAGTCTGACCAGCACAGCAACCACGCCCACTCCGACGACTCCGACTGTGGTGCCAGCAACTCGACATCTTTCGTTACGCTGGCTTCTCATCCCCGCTGCGCTCCTCGTGCTGATCTTGCTGTGTTTCGTTCCTCAGCTCATTCGCAATATCCGACGACATCACTGGCTCTCGCCAGCAGGCAGTCCTGCTGAACGTGCGCTTGGAGCCTGGTCTGAGATCCATGACACCGTTATCGATCTGGGTCTACCGTGGCCGAAAGATACCTCGCGCATCATCGCAGAGACACTCCGCCCACGGGTTGGCCCCACCGAATATGCTGGACTTGTTGAGATCGCATTGCTGGTAGAGCAGGCTCGCTTTGCTCGGCACCTCGATACAGTTCCCGACAACCTCGTCGAGACAACAAAGGCAATTACAACATCAATGCTGCATTACGCCAGTTCATCGGCTAAGTCGAAAGCGACGTGGCGCCCAGCCTCGAACTGGGCCGCGCTACGTCGACGCTTCTCCCGCTCAGAGCAGGCGCACCAGGTTCCTGCCCGACGTAAAGCCTAGGAGCACTATCGCGAGAACGAACAGCGCGGCCGATTACCGGCCGCGCTGTTCTTCTTGGTGTTCCTGCCAGAGCTGATCCATCAGCTCGTCATATAAGGCATCAAAATCAATCGGTGCCATCGCATCACAACGCACCTCACGGATGCTACTGATGACGCTGACAACACCGAGAAAGAGAAAAAGTAATCCTGCAAGCCCGACATAGAGTTGCGCTTGCGCTCCGAGAACGAGCAAAGTGAGTCCGCTCACCACCCCAGCAAGCCCTAATGCCAGCCGATTGAGTTGGCAGGTATAGCTATGGTCGACATCATCCCATGCAGTGCTCAAGAGGCAATCAAGGCGAGGATCATCGAAGCGAGTATGAGCATCCAGAACGCGCAGTCGATGATGCTCGGCACTGCTCAAGGTCATGCTCTTCCTCCTTTGGTTAGCACTAGCCAAGCACTCCGGAGCACAGAGGAAAACTACGCTCTCGACGTCAACTTGAGGCTTATACACCGGTGCCGCGAGCACTCTTGCCCTAACAACGGCATAGGCGACCATGAATTATGTGATCCCTCGTCAGAGGCGGCAAAGAACGGCTGTACAGCGTAGACTTGATCGACAGTCTGTAACGAAGGACGGGATTTGTCTGCACCAGCGCCTCGCGACGCCGCAACTGCGGCTGTCGTAGCCCATGAGATGGCCCTCGAACAAGCCCATGTCGATGCGGTTTATCGTCAGCTTGGTTCTGCTCATCGCTTAGCCGAAGTTGCCCAAGAACAGGGCAATGCCATGTACCAAATTGATCGTTCTGACTTCCTCCGGGAAGAAAACTCCACCGCAATGTTCGAGCGTGATGCTTTCACTTTCCAAGCCGCTAAGCGGTTGAAAGTTCTCGAAGATGAAGCCGAAGGGCTGGTCTTTGGTCGCCTTGATGGCGCCGCAGATGACATTCGCTATATCGGCCGCATCGGTGTGCGTGACGATGACTACGAGCCGCTCGTCATTGACTGGCGCGCACCCGCAGCCGAGCCGTTCTATCGAGCCACGATGGCCAACCCCATGGGTATGCGCCGCCGCCGGGTACTTCGTTGTAAAGGTACTGCTGTGATGGGGATCGAAGACGATCCGCTCTGCGACGACGGCGACTTACCAATTATTGGTGAGGGTGCGCTCATGTCAGCGCTTAACCGTGCCCGTGGCCATCAGATGCGCGACATCGTCGCCACGATCCAAGCCGAACAAGACGAGGCGATTCGCGCTCCTTATCAAGGTGTCACCATCATCAGCGGTGGCCCTGGCACTGGTAAGACTGTCGTAGCGCTCCACCGTGCCGCCTATCTGTTGTACTCGAACCGTCGCCGTTTTGAACATGGTGGCGTGCTCGTCATCGGCCCTTCTGCGCTGTTTATGAATTATATCGAGCGCGTTCTTCCCAGCCTTGGCGAAGACTCGGTCACGCTGCGCCCCATCGGTGCGGTCGCCCATGACGTTATCCGTGTCAAGACTGAGCGTATTGATGAACCTGATGCCGCTGCGATCAAAGGCTCGTTGGCAATGGTGAGCGTCATGAAGAAACTCGTCGGTATGCCGCTAGTTGAGCCTGCCGAAGATCTCCGCGTCTCGGTCAAGGGTGATATCTACAAGCTCTCCCCCGCTCAACTCAAGCGTATCCGTCATGATGTCTTGTCAGGCCATGCCCTTAACCGTAGCCGGGCACTGGCAGAACAGGCCATGCTTGAGGCGTTCTGGACCCAGCTCCCCGATGATGTCGATATTGAGCGCGATCAGTTTGACTCGATCGTGGCCGATCAAACTGCGTTCCAGACCTTCCTGAGCACCTGGTGGCCCGCTCTGCGCCCAGAGCTTGTCCTTCCACGTCTTGCTGATCTGGAATTGGCAACTACTGTGGCAAAGAAGGTCTTGACACCGGCACAGATTGAAACGCTTTCGGCTTCCTACCGCAACCACGATCCAGAACTACCTGCCTGGTCAGTAGCCGATGTGGCCTTGCTCGATGAAATCTTTGCTCTCCTAGGTCCGCTCCAAGCCGACACAGATCCCGACTCTTACGACCCCACCCAATTCCTCGAAGATGGCGCTGGGATCACTGAACTCGTCTCCACCACAGACCGGGTCTATACCCGCCATGTTGAGGTTGATCCCGACGATGAGGGCCATGCAACTTTTGCTCACGTCCTTGTCGATGAGGCCCAAGACATCACTCCGATGCAGTGGCGAATGTTACGCCGTCGCGGACCGCAGGCGTCGTGGACTATCGTCGGTGATCCAGCACAATCAAGCTGGCCTGACGCGGCTGAAACACGCACCGCTTTGAACGAACTCATCGGCAGCTCAGCATCCCGCACATTCCGGATGTCGACGAACTACCGTTCCCCTGCAGAGGTCTTTGACCTTGCTGGACGCATGATCTCGGCCCATGTTCTGGATGCTGATCTTCCGACTGCGGTCCGCACGACTGGGGTCGCACCCGAACTGACTGCAACAACACCGACCCAATGGCTTACGACGTTGAGCGCTTCGGTTCATCAAGCGCTGGCTGATGTCGATGGCACGATCGGTATCATCGCCGTGCCAGAACGCCAGCAGGCCTGCACCGATATGTTGCAGGCGCAGCTCAGCCCTGCCGACTTTGATCGACTTGCCATTGTGACGCCGCTGGCTTGTAAGGGCTTGGAATACGACGCAGCAATCGTTGTTGATCCCGATCAGATCGTGGCCCAGACCAGCGGTGGTTTCCGAGTTCTCTATGTCGCACTGACTCGACCCACCCAACGTTTGATCGTCATTGATATCAATGAGTCCGCAGCCCCCGGGGCCTGGCGGCCTTAGGAGTATCGATGCAACCATCGGACCCCCTCAGCAGCGCCTTCTGCCACGCCATCGCACAGCAGCTCAGCGATTTTCTTGATACCTGTGCTGCGGCTGTTGCAGATCCAGCAGTCCTACCATTGGTAGACCTTGCTCGACATGCAACCGCTGGTGGCAAGCGCGTACGTCCGGCCTTCTGCGCTTGGGGCTATGTTGCTGCAACTGGTACAGAACCACCTGCTGCCGTGCTCCAAGCCGCCGCGAGTCTTGACCTGCTCCACGTCTCTGCACTTGTCCACGATGACATCATTGACGCCTCCGATACTCGACGCGGGCAGCCGTCAGCTCATCGTCAGCTCGAACAGCATCACCGGTGTGCTGCAGGACGCGGCGATAGCGCGATCTTTGGTCGCAATAGTGCGATTCTTCTTGGCGATCTACTCTGGGCATGGTCAGCCCAACTCTATGAGAGTGCGCCCTTGCCAGCGTCGGCCTTGTCCGCTGGACGTGGGGTGCTTGCTGCTACCCGCACAGAGGTTACCCAGGGCCAATATCTTGATCTCTGGGCAGAAACCTTGCCGCTGACCGATCCGGGAGCGCTAGCGCACGCCTTGAAAATCATCGAATATAAAACGTCGCGCTATACCGTGATTCGCCCTGTGCAGCTCGGAGCAGTCTTGGGCGGCGCAGAGCCTGAGGTTCTCGATGGACTTGCCCAGTTTGGCTCAGCATTGGGCTGTGCCTTCCAGCTACGTGATGACCTGCTTGGCATCTTTGGCGACGAAACAAAAACAGGGAAACCTGCCGGTGATGACCTACGCGAAGGCAAGAGAACTGTCGTGATCGCTGAAGCGATGACAAACCTGGCATCGCCAGCAGCCACGCGGCTACACGCACTGCTA